>JBDSSF010000004.1 GCA_039928925.1 Candidatus Saccharimonadales bacterium
GCTTTCTAGGCATGACTACTGGTGTGATTGTTAATGAAGCATCTTTTGTTTATGACAAGAATTTTGATAATGAAGAGCATACTGATCCTCGCATGCGTAAGCTACGTCCTGTCACTCGTAAGGAAGCCTATGCAGCTGATATCACGTATGGTACCAACAACGAATTTGGATTTGATTATCTGCGTGACAACATGGTGAATGAAGTTGATCTTCTTCGTCAGCGTGACCTTCACTTTGCTATCGTAGATGAAGTCGACTCGATTCTTATTGATGAAGCACGAACGCCATTGATTATTAGCGCGCCAGCAGCTGAAAACCCAGAGAGCTATTATCAATTTAGTAAAATTGCTGCGAAATTGACAGAAGAAGACTACACTCTTGACGAAAAACGACGTAGTGTTGCGTTGACTGATGAAGGTGTTGAAAAAGTACAGAAGATGCTTGGTATAAAAAACTTATACACTCCTGATTATGTCCGCTCTGTCTATCATATGGATCAGTCTCTTCGTGCACAAGCGTTATTTAAAAGGGATAAAGATTACGTCGTAACAACCGAAGGCGAAGTTATTATTGTTGATGAGCACACGGGTCGTTTGATGCAAGGGCGCCGTTACAATGAGGGTCTTCACCAGGCAATTGAAGCTAAAGAAGGTGTTCCAGTTCTTCAGGAGAGCATGACGCTTGCTACAGTATCATTTCAAAACTATTTCCGCCTATATAGTAAGTTGTCGGGTATGACAGGAACGGCATTTACTGAAGCTGAAGAATTCCAACAAATTTACAGCCTTGATGTTATTCAAATTCCATCAAATAAGCCAATTCGTCGTAACGATCATCAGGATTTAATCTTCAAAACCGAAAAAGGGAAGCTTAAAGCAGTAGCCGATGCAATTAAGCAGTACCACAAAGATGGTCGTCCAGTTTTAGTCGGATCAGCATCAATTGCAAAGAATGAACTTATCGCAGCATGGCTTGATAAAGAAAATGTTCCATACGAACTATTAAATGCAAAAAATAACGAACGTGAAGCAGCTATTATAGAAAAAGCAGGTGAGAAAGGCGCAATTACTCTTGCGACAAATATCGCCGGTCGTGGTACAGACATTAAACTCGGCAAAGGTGTAGTTAAACTTGGCGGTCTAGTCGTCATCGGTTCTGAACGCCACGAGTCTCGTCGTATCGATAACCAGCTTCGTGGTCGTGGTGGCCGTCAAGGTGATCCAGGTGAAACACAATTCTATGTTTCAACTGAAGACGATCTTATGCGTATTTTTCAAGGTGAGCGTATCGCAAGCCTTATGGACCGTCTAGGTGTCGACGAAGACCAGCCAATTCAAAACAGTGCCGTCAGTAAGACACTTGAAGCTGCGCAAAAGCGAGTCGAAGGATACAACTTTGATACTCGTAAAAATGTCGTGCAGTATGACAACGTCATTAACCGACACCGTAGGGTTGTGTATGTGATTCGTCGCAAGATCTTAGAAGGTGATGATATTCGTCCAGAAATCGAGAGGCTTTTAGAGGCCAAGATTCGTGAATTAACGCTTCTTCCAGCTAAGAATAATCCTAACTTTGCTGAAAACTTCGGAAGTGTCTTCCCGCTAAGTGATAAGAAAATTAAATCGATTGGTCTTGAGAAGAAAGATAAGCTACGTTTTGAGCTTGCACAAAAAGAAGTCGAAACATTGTATAAGGCAAAAGAACAAGAACTGACGAGTGAAGTTATTCGTAAGGTTGAACGCGAAGTTTATTTACAAGTACTTGACACTCTTTGGATGCAACACCTTGAAAATATGCAACATCTTCGTGAAGGTATTCATTGGCGTAGTGTTGGTCAGCGTGACCCATTAGTCGAATACCGATCAGAATCACAAAATTTGTTTGAAAGTCTTCAAGCGACACTTCGTGATGAAGTACTTCGTGCGGTTTTCCATGTTCACAAGCATGATGTGGTCGCAAGTGAAGAGGAAGATCATGACACTGAATTAACTCGTCTTGCAGAACATTCTGTCGAACGCGGTGTTAACGAAATAACTAGTGGTGAAGTGAGTCGTGATGGCGATTTCAAAACAAAGAAGGCAAAGACCGTTGGTGAGGTTCAAAAAGTAAAAAATGATGCACGTAAGAAAAAGAAAAGTCAGCGCCAAAATCGTAAAAAGAACCGTAATTAATCCTTCAAGAAAAGTAAACGAGAATATATGCAACACACCACAACAGAGGTACGTTTAAAAAACGGCGCACGAGGCTTACTCATAGACATACCAGGCGCAACAGTTATGAGTTTTCAGTTCCAGTTCCGAGCGGGCAATCGATACGTCAAATCACCAGACATTTATGAGACAGCTCATATCATGGAGCATATGGCGTTTGGTGCTAATGCCAGATTTAAGACCGAGCATGATTATGAAGCTGAATTTACAAAAAACGGTGCTTACCATAATGCATACACAAGTGATTTGTCTATGGTTTACGTAGCTGATTGTGCTGATTTTGAATGGGAAAGAATTTTTGATCTACAGCGTGTTGCTATATGCCAACCAAAGTTTAACAAGAGTGAGCTTGAGGCTGAAAAAGGTAATGTTCGCAGTGAATTAACAGGATATTTGAATAATCACAACCGGGTGTTATGGCCAAAAGTACAGCAAGTGCTCGGTGAAGATATACTAACGTTTCCGCAGCGTCTAAAGACAATTCAGAATGTTACACTCGCAGATATCAAGCGACATCACTTAGAAACACATACTGCAACAAATATGAGGTTTGTGATCGCGGGCAAGCTAACTGGGCGAAAAGCCGAGATTCAACGTCAACTAGAGGAGTGGGAGTTACTTCCAGGTTCACGGTTTGATGTGCCTAAAGATGAACTCTCACTTGCAAAGCCCGTACTTATTCGTCGTAAGGAAGCATCAAACCTGACATTTGGTTGGTCAATGGTGTTACCTCGTGAGTTAACAGATGAAGAGTCAGACGCAATGGATTGTCTTGACCATATTTTAACTGGAACGATGCACTCACGTATGTATGGTGCAGCTCGTAAAAAAGGTCTTGCATACGGTATGTTCAGTGATACGTCGGTTGGATTCCATGATAGTAGCTGGGACTTTGGTGGACAGGTGAATCTTGAAACAGCGGATGAACTATTTGATATCATTGTTCGAGAAATGAAACATGTTCTTGATGGTAAGATTACAGAAGACGAGATAAATGCAGCTAAGTCCTATGCACTCGGTAGGCATCAGATGGGAGCTCAAACTGTTTCTCAAATCAGTAATTTTTATACTGGTCGTTATTTTGCTGACGATGTCGTAAAAGACTATGAAAAAGTGCCCGATTCAATCAACAAGACCTCTCGAGACTGCATGATCTCAACTGCACGCGAGTTCATTCAGCATAACGCATGGGTACTTGCTGGTGTTACGAGTGGCGAAAAGAGTGATCTGAACGAATTAAACGCTAAACTCGAAACTTTGTTTGAAACGCGCTAAACTAAAACAATGAAGATAGCAATCGCTGGATACGGAGTTGAGGGCAAAGTAAACTATCTTTACTTTCGTGAAAAAGGTGAAATCACAATCGTTGATGAGCAACTCGATATTGATGATATTCCTGAAGGTGTTGATACAATTCTAGGAAACGGATGCTTTTCGAAGTTAGAGGATTTTGATTTGGTTATACGAACGGCAAGTTTGGCTCCAAATAAGATTGTTACGAATGGTAAAGTTTGGTCGGCAACAAACGAGTTTTTCGCCGGCTGTCCAGCGAGAATTATTGGTGTTACAGGGACGAAAGGAAAGGGTACGACGTGCAGTCTCATTGCTGGCATGCTACGTTCGGCAGGTAAGACAGTACATCTTGTCGGGAATATCGGCATACCAGCGCTAAGCGTACTACCACATATCACATCAAATGATATTGTTGTTTTTGAATTGAGCAGTTTTCAATTATGGGATATTAAAAAGTCACCTGATGTAGCAGTAGTACTTATGGTTGAACCAGATCATTTGAATGTTCATGCCGACTTTGAAGATTATGTGTCTGCTAAAGCTAACATTGCAAGGTTCCAGCGTGCTACAGATTCTATTATCTATCATCCAACAAATGAAAATAGCGCAAAAATCGCAAATTTATCATTAGCGGATATAAAAAAGCGATATCTAACCCCAGAAGCTGCTCATATTGAAAATAACGAGATCATTATTAATGAACAAAGTATTTGTTCGGTCAAAGATGTTGCTTTGCTTGGAGAATATAATCTTCAAAATATATGCGCTGCCATAAGTGCGGCATGGATTTTTACTCAAAACCAAGCTGCAGTTTCTCAAACAGTCCATGATTTCAAAGGTCTCGAGCATAGACTTGAATATGTTGGAACTAAGCAGGGCATTAAATTTTATAATGATAGTTTTTCATCTGCACCAACGGCAACGATCGCAGCAATTACTGCATTTAATGATCCAGTAGTCCTAATCGTTGGAGGATTTGACAGGGGTTTAGATTTAACTCCTTTAGCTGAAAAAATATGTCAAACATCCGTAGTCAAAAAGGTAATTATCATTGGTCAAGTTAAGGAAAAATTAGCTAAAATTTTGAATGATCTGAACTACGACAGGTATGAGGTGACTTCTGAAACTGAGATGCCAAGTATAGTTAGTGAGGCAGTTAAGGCAGCTTCAAGCGGCGATGTTATTCTATTGAGTCCTGGATGTGCCAGTTTTGATATGTATAAAAACTTTGTGCATAGGGGGCTGCTTTTCAAACAAGCGATAGGAGCATTAGATGAATAAGTTTATCTTTGAAGAGTACTATTTTGACCGCACAACGTTGACGGCAACCTTTTCTTACAGATTTCAGGCAGGTATGTATTTCAAGGAAAGTATTACATTTAAGAATGCTATCGAATATAACGAGGAACTATTAGATAGAGTATTATTTCTCAGTTTTATGTTAGTTGGAACATCATACTATAAGCTTTTTCCGAGTTCAGAGATAGAGATTCAAACAGGTTCTCTTGACGATTGGCAAGTAAATTTTTTTAGCCATGTATATCAAGAAGGCCTAAGCCAATTTGCTTATGAAAATGGATTAACGCGTAATGATTTGGCACAATTCCACTCTTCTGCAACTGAGCTGCCTGAAGTCATCAACTTTGATGGTGAGGGTATAATCGCACTTCAGAGTGGCGGTAAGGACTCATTACTCACTGCGTCGTTACTGACAGGCATGCACCAAGCATTTAGCCCATGGTATGTTTCGTATTCTGAGCATCATCCCTTGGTGCTTGATACGCTAGGAAGCTCTTTGAACATTGCAGAGCGCCATTTGGACAAAGAAATGTTGAAAAGTGGAGCTAAAAATGGTGGCCTTAATGGACACGTTCCTGTTACGTATATAGTAATGTCATTTGCGCTAATTGAAGCTGTGTTAATCGGTAAGAATAAGATTCTTGTGTCTATTGGTCATGAGGGCGAAGAGCCTCACGGTTGGATAGGTGATTTACCAGTAAACCATCAATGGTCTAAAACATGGCCCGCGGAAAAAGCGTTCTCAGACTATGTTAAACGCTATATATCACCAGATATTGGTGTTGCATCGCCACTTCGAAGTTATAGCGAACTTAAGATTGCTGAACTATTTGTAAAAAATGCTTGGTATAAATTTGGCCATAAATTCAGTTCCTGTAATCGTGCTAATTATGCGCAGGGGAGCGATAATACAGCCTTGAATTGGTGTGGTGAATGTCCAAAATGTGCTAATTCTTTCTTGCTCTTTGCTCCATTTCTGCCAGCAGAAGAGCTAAAAAGTATATTTAATGGTCAAGATTTATTCAATAAACCACAATTACGAGATACGTTCAAGGGTCTTCTTGGTATCGACGGAGCTATGAAGCCATTTGAGTGCATAGGAGAGATCAGTGAGCTACGTTTTGCATATCATAAAGCACAAGCTACTGGAGACTACGACGGATTACCATTCGAAGTTCCGGTAGCAGAATTTAATTATGATCAGATTTACCCTCATCAAGAATGGGCAAGTCAACTTCTTGGTCAGCCTCTGTAACAGGTGAGCAGTGTTACAATAGATATAACATGCAGCCTCTAGAGAAAAGAATCAATCATTTACAACTGGAAGTAGATAATGCCTACGAACGTTTGAAAATAGCTAGTAAACAACGCGAAGCTCTTGATATAGAAACTGAGCTATCTGCGCCTGAAATTTGGAATAATCCCGCATACGCACAAGATAAGAGTAAGCAGTTGTCAGCACTTAATTCGATGACTGAGCCTTGGATAACTTTAAAAACACAGATTACAGACATTATGGAGTTAATTGAGCTTGGTGACGACTCTCTGCTGCCTGAGTTTGATGTTCAAATAGGGGCACTTGAAGCTGAGTTTGCCGCACGACGTAAGGAACTACTCTTTAATGGTGAGTATGATGATCATAATGCGATTATTCGCCTAAGTGCTGGAGCTGGGGGTACAGATGCGCAGGATTGGACGCAAATGCTCGAGCGCATGTATCTCCGTTGGGCAGAAAAATCTAGACTCACCTCAACCTTAATTGAACGTTCAAATGGAGAAGAGGCTGGTATAAAATCTAGTGTTATAGAGATCAGCGGTCCCTATGCGTATGGCAAGCTTAAAAGTGAGCACGGGGTTCACCGCTTAGTTCGTCTTAGCCCGTTTAATAGTGATAATTTGAGACAAACGAGTTTTGCACTTGTTGAGATACTACCGCAAATTGATCAACCTGATGAAGTTCAAATTGAAGATAAAGATTTAAGAATTGATGTTTATCGTGCCGGCGGACATGGTGGCCAATCTGTTAATACGACTGATTCAGCTGTACGTATTACGCATCTTCCAACAAATATTGTTGTGGCAATTCAAAATGAAAGATCACAGTTACAGAATCGTGAAACGGCAATGAAAATTTTGCGATCAAAACTAGCTCAACTCCAACTGGAACAACATGCTGAAAACATCACCGATCTACAAGCAGGTGAGTCTGCTAGCTGGGGCAGCCAGATCCGAAACTACGTTCTTCACCCCTATACAATGGTGAAAGATACCAGAACAAAATATGAAGATCGAGACACAAGTGGGGTTCTTGACGGCAAGCTTGATGGCTTCATGGAAGCATATCTTGAAAGACCTCTGTAATTGACGAATGTATATAAGTATAGTATAATCATACATATTAGTAAAAGAACGGCGCTGCCGTTTTTTGTTATACTGTACATTTAAAATAAGTAGATATGAGGCTCCAACCGGACCTCTACACATCCTATTCATAGGAGCCATGACATGTTCGAATATTTCTCAGATCGAGCGCGCCGGGTCATCGTGCTATCCCAAGACGAGTCCCGTTCGCTTGGCCACAACTACATTGGGGTGGAGCACGTGCTACTTGGCCTTATTCGTGAGAACGAAGCAAAGCGAGGCGCTAATACTGGTGTTGCGGCTATGACCTTGAAGGCCATGGGTATTGACCTTACTGCACTTCGACTCCAAGTTGGAGGTGCTGTCAAACGAGGCACGTCCGTGCCATCTGGACACATTACGTTCACTGACGAGGTCAGGAACATGCTCATTTTGAGCCAAGAAGAAGCAAAAGTGATGCACCATGATTATACTGGTACTGAGCATCTTCTACTCGGCCTCATTGGGCAGGGAGGTGTCAACTCAGCTGTCTTCACAACGATGGGTATCGAGCTCAATGCTGTTCGTAATAAGGTAATTGAATTGCTTGATTACCCTGTTCGATCCTCTGACAGATCCTCATTCGCACGTCTCAATGAGATTTTCGAACAGAGAAGAGGGCAACGACTCAGAAAAAGCGACATTGCGGATATCAAAGCTATCGCACTGGAGCTATCGCGACGAATATGACTCACGTGGATAGGATTTCCCAAAATGCAGCTGATGGTTCGGTTGCATTTTGGGCTATCCCAAGAACTTCATACCTGCTTATTTTACCACTCCTATGGTCCTTCGCTTATGCTATAATAAGTCAAGTAATGATTCTTTTAGATAGGGTAACTAAAACGTACGGTAAAGACATGAAACCGGCCATTAACCGAGTTAGTTTGCATGTCGAACCAAAAGAATTTGTCATACTTGTGGGGACATCAGGGGCTGGAAAGTCTACGCTTTTGAGATTACTAACACGCGAAGAGAAACCAACTAGCGGCAAAATTGTCGTAGGTGGTATCGACTACGACACGTTAAAGGATAAGCATATCCCATTGCTTCGACGTAAAATAGGTGTTGTGTTTCAAGATTTTAAACTCCTTCCACAACGTACAGTTTATGAAAACGTGGCTTTCGCACTCGAAATTGCAGGTATGACTGGAAGAGAAATCCGATCAACTGTACCAAAAGTTATCGAACTAGTCGGCTTAACAGGCAAAGAGAAGAATTTTCCACATCAGCTATCAGGTGGTGAACGCCAACGTGTTGCGATTGCGCGTGCGGTAGTTCGTCAGCCAAAGATTTTAATTGCTGACGAGCCAACTGGTAATTTGGATCCGCGCCACAGCTGGGATATCGTACGACTACTTGAGAAAATTAACAAATATGGAACAACAGTTCTCCTTACGACACATAATGTTGAAATTGTGAATCGCTTAAAGCGACGAGTCGTTACACTGGATCACGGCAAGATTACAAGTGATCAAGCAGAAGGGAGCTACAGACAGTAATCATGGGATCTAAACGTAAGCTAGACGCTAGATCATTTGCGCAACAGAAACGCAAACGTCGCCAGTGGCTGACGTTTGTTCGCATGTGTCGCTATGGTATTAATAACTTCAGTCGTAATGCTTGGCTTACTGTCGCTGCAACTGCGGTGATGACCATAACTCTTTTAATTGTCTTTATGACTATGGCCGCTCGTCAGACATTAGTTGACACTGTTGATCAAATTAAAGAAAAAGTTGACATGTCTATTTATCTCAAAAGCGACACTTCCGATTCTGATGCGAATACCATTAAATCTCAATTGCAGAAATTATCATCAGTTCGACGAGTAACATTTATTAGTGCAGAACAGGCTAGGACTGATAATGCAAATAACAATAAAGATAATATTGATGTACTTAACGCTATAAAAGAAGCTACCAATAAGCTACCAAGTACTCTTCGTATTAACCTTAATGACATTAATGATACTAGCCAACTTGATAATTTTGTTAAGATGAATAAAGATCTTAAAGATCACATCGATCCAAATCGTCCGCCATCATTCGCGGGTGAAAGGCGAGATGCAATTCAAAATATCGGTAGATGGGTTGGATTTGCTGAAAAAATTGGTTTAGGTGCAAGCGCACTCTTTGTCATCATTTCATCACTCATAGTCTTTAATACGATACGTATGGCAATCTTCAATCGCAAAGAAGAGATTCAGATGATGAAGCTTATTGGTGCTGACCGTAGCTTCATCCGTGGTCCATTTGTCGTAGAGGCAATTGTCTATGGTTTTATTGCTGCAATTACCGCAACTGTGCTTGGTATGGTCATTTTGTATACCTCAAGCGAAAAACTGTTAAGTTATGGCGTTGTCATTCAGCCAACAATAGATTTTGCTACAACCTATATTGGTCTCGTACTACTTGCTATGATTATCCTGGGTGCTATTATTGGAGTTCTTTCATCCTTGTTTGCAACACGTAAATATTTAAAGATTTAACGAAGGTGAATAGATTGACATTATATAAAGCTTATGCTAAAATCAAATTAATGAAACAGCGGTCCGCCACACCAGTTTCGATCTCTCTTCCGACAAAGATTTCTCTTGTCGCAGTTGCTATCTTAATGGCAGCAGCAGGACCTCTTGCTATGACTCAAAAAACGTATGCAGATAAGTACGATGATCAGATTAATTCAATTCAAAATGATATTAATCAGTACGAGGCTCAAGCTGCAATTCTTCGTGGTCAAGCTGACACGTTACAACAGAAGCTTACTTCACTTTCAATTGAGAAGGCGCAAATTCAAGCACAAGTTGACATCAGTCAAGCACAATACGATCAATTGATCGCGAAAATTGTTCAAACTGAAAAGGATATCAAAAGTAATCAAGATGGTCTAGGCGAGATAATCGCAAATATGTATGTTGATGACTCTATTTCACCTCTTGAAATGCTTGCAAGTAGTAAAAACATTGGTGACTACGTCGATAAGCAGGAGTTTAGAACTGTTATTCGGGATCAACTTAGCACAACGATTGATTCTATTAAAAAGTTGAAAACTGACCTTGAGACACAAAAGGCTGATGTTACGAAAGTTCTCGCTAATCAGAAGAACTCACGTGATGCACTCGCGGCTAAAGAAGCTGAACAGCAAGCACTCGTTGACCAAACGAGAGGTCAGGAAGCAGCGTACCAACAACTTTCAGCTCAACAACATGCGAAACAGGATCAGATTCGTCAGCAGCAGCAGGCTGCAATCGCTGCGGCGATCGCTTCAAGTGGCGGTAGTACACTAATTGCAGGTGGTGCTGCTCCAGATTACCCATGGAATAGTGGTAACTGTCCTATGACTGGCTACTACTCTCTAGGTGGTGCAGATGGTAATGGCGGTGATGGCAAAGGCTACGGTTGTCGTCAATGTGCTAGTTATGCTGCGTGGCGTGTTGCTCGTGAAACAGGGTTGTATCCGATAAACTGGGGTAATGCGACTAACTTCCCAGCAAGTGCACGTGCTTCTGGATTTAGCACCGGCTATTCACCTCGAGTTGGATCACTTGCGGTTATGCATGCTGGTACAGGTCCAGAAGGACATGTAGCTTGGGTTGAGGCCGTGAACGGTGATGGTACTCTTATCGTCAGCCAATACAACTACAACTATGGGGCTGGGTGGGGTATGTATAGTAAGATGCAACTATCAGCAAGTATTTTCCAAGAATACGTCTATATCAAATAAATATTAACTGCAGTTAAAAATACATAGCGCATCACAAGAGTGGTGCGCTATAATCATAAGAGTTATTTAGATAGAAATAGGGGCTAACGTGCACGTAAACCAGGATATCGTAGAAGCAAAGTCACGCGAACATGGCGTATCAAAATCGACACTTTTCATTGCAATTGCACTTACTGCAGTCATTGGATTTATCGGAGGAACAAGAAGCGACGAAATTATTGGTGCAGTCGGACCTGTACTGGGTCTTAAGGTAGCGACTGGAAAAGTCGATCTAAGTTCTGTTCAGGCGACATACCAACAACTAAAGTTACATTTTGATGGTACACTCGATGATAAAAAATTAATAGAAGGTGCAAGCCGTGGACTAGTTGCAGCGGCGGGGGATCAATACACTGTATATATGAATGCCCAAGAAGCTTCTGACTTTGACAAAGAGCTTACTGGTGACATCGGTGCTGGTGTAGGGGCTGAAATAGGAGTTAAAGACGGCCATCCGTATGTTATCCGTGTCCTTGCGGATAATCCAGCTGAGAAGGCAGGGGTGCATGCTGGTGATGTTATAATCACCGTCAATGATGAGGCTACGAGCGGCTGGACATCTGATAAGACAGCGACGAAAATTCGTGGTGACGCAGGGACGACAGTTAAGCTAACTGTGCAGCGAGGTGCTGAATCGAAAGAATTCACGCTCACGAGGGCAAAAGTAAACAATCCAAGTGTTAGTTCAACTATTGATAATAACATTGGCATTATGACCATTACGCGTTTTGATGAGCAGACAGGTGACGAGGCACGACGTGCAGCACAGTCATTTAAACAGGCCGGTGTGAAGGGTGTCATTCTTGATCTTCGTGGTAATGGGGGTGGTTACGTAACTGCCGCTCAGGATGTGGCCGGGCTGTGGCTAAATGATAAAGTTGTCGTAAGCGAAAGAACGAATGGTAAAGTTACAGATGAACTACGATCTGGCAGTAACGCGATCCTAGAGGGTCTTCCGACAGCCGTAGTCGTTAATGGCGGAAGCGCCAGTGCCAGCGAAATAGTCTCAGGTGCGTTACAAGACAATAAGGCCGCTACATTAGTTGGGGACAAGACGTTTGGCAAGGGAACCGTACAGCAAATTATAGATTTTGCAAATGGTACTAGGCTAAAAGTTACTGTCGGCAGGTGGTATACACCAAACGGTAAGAATATTACAAAAGAAGGCATCATGCCAAATACAAGTGTCTCGCTTACGCAGGCGGACAGCGATGCGGGCCGTGACCCGCAGCTTGATGCCGCTAAAGCGGTAGTCACGAAGTAGCACCGCTTGTGCTTTTTGTGATAAGTATGTAGTATAAGGATATATATGGACGAAAAGAAAAAGATTTTACTCGTAGAAGATGACGTGGCATTGGCTGCGGTATATAAGTCCCGACTAGAGTTGGAAGGATTTATCATTCAAGAAGTCAATAACGGCGAGGAAGCGTTATCTGCAGCGGTATCATTCAGGCCTGACTTGATTTTACTCGATGCAATGATGCCGAAAATTAGTGGTTTCGATGTACTAGATATTCTACGTAATACACCAGAAACAACTAATATCCGCGTCATCATGCTTACCGCTCTTAGTCAGACGAAGGACAAAGAGCGTGCTGAGTCGCTTGGGGTTGACGATTATCTTGTTAAGTCACAGGTTGTTATCGGTGATGTAGTTGCTCGAGTGAAATTTCATCTTGGCATAACAGTTTAAGTTTTTTAAATTCTAAATTATATACAGCTCCCTTCGAGGAGCTGTATTGACTTATTAGTATAAGTATGATATTATTTGTTTATAAAAGAATAACATAAACATGTCTGAAAAATTATACATTACACCAGAACCAGGCAAGACAGTACTTGTCGAAAATCCAGAAACAAATGTTATTTCTGTTGAAAATATGACAGGTAGATCTTACTCTCCAACGAATAATGGAGGTGACTATCTCATTGAAGTTGGCACTCCATATGAAAGAAATAAAGGCGCTATATTGTCTGTTGACGCTGCTCATGAAATGTCACACGAGCTTTTAACTGATGCCTATCAAGCGCATTTAGCCGAACAACTAAGTGGCTTATCTGGAAAAGAGCCTTTCTATCTTCCACCTGAGCACGTTCGTTCCATGAGAATGAATCTTGGAAATGGAAAGGTACTTGACTACAATCACATCGGCTATATAAAACGTTCAAATGGAGATAGAGGTTCTATTATTCAGCATACTGACGAGAATGGTCGTCTTCATACCGAGAAGGCTGAACTGTTATTTGCAGATCCTATGTATGAATACATTGATGATATTGAAATAACTCGATCACGAAAAATCGGCTTATCAGTTTTAGATAAAGTTAAAGTAGAAGCTCCATCTACACATGAAATTGCAAAAAATCCTCGACTTCAAAAACTATTTGAACCATTTGTACGTTCAGACAATTCTCGAGAAAAACAAATTCAATATGATAGATTCGTTGATGAAGATACAAAACTAATAGCAGAAGATCGACTTAAGAGAACAGTCATGTACGAGGATGGTCTGAGGGCTATCCTGGAGAGTCACGCACACTCCGAAATTACAGCATCTACGGTTGATGCGCTCCGCGAGGATGCTAATTTACGATATGAAGTAGGAGTGTACTTTATAGATAAGATAAATAGACTTGTAAAATCTGACGGTGCAATAAAGGAATATGGATTTGGTGATAGGATTATACGTAACGGCCAAAAAAATCCGAATGCTCGTACTATTCCCGTTCCTATAACTAGTCGAGAGTGGTCGGCTGCGTTGGCCCTATCGATGATAGACGGCACGTTTAATGGTCTTCATGGTGGTAAGAACGATACTGTTGAATATAATGACAATAACCAAGCAATTCAAGGTCAGCACCGAGATGCTGCCTACACATTACTACAAACTAGATAGCAAATAAATAACTCCGCCACAAAAGCGGAGTTATTATAGAGATGAATTGTTTCTACTTAACAGAAACTTGCGTACGAGAAACACTCTTGCCAGTAAAATGGCCTTTTTTAACTTTACTAAATTCAATGATGCCATCGATAGCAGCATGAATAGTAAAATTACGGCTGATGAACGTACCAGGACCAGCAACTTTTGTACTACCAGTTTGGCGTACGAGTACTTCGCCCGTACGAACCGTTTGACCACCAAAACGTTTGACACCTAGTCGTTGACCGGCGTTGTTGTGGATATTTTTAGCGGAACCGCCAGCTTTCACATGTGACATAGAGCAAACTCCTTATAGTTTCTAAAATCAATCTGTTCAATTGTAGCGAAATTACGACTATTCGTCAAGGGCTAGGCTGTATGTTTCTAGATCTTTGTTAAAACTAGCAGCTCACGTGCTACGATTTGATCATCACGGTAGTACAAGAGGTCAGATCGCTCTAAGCCAGCAAACTTAACATGTTCAAATCCATATTTTTCAACGGCCTGAGTTAACTGGAGATGAGTGAATCGTCCAGATTCATCACGCCATGCGGGGATAGCTATGCAGAGTGGAGTACCAGCCTGTAATTGAGTGGAAATATTAGCGAGAAAAGTACTCATGATATGCTGGCAATTCTTACGTACTTGATCGAGCTTTACCGGAGAGGGCGGTGCGCTAAATGGCTGCCCTAAATAACCTTCACAAATAACAGCATCTATAGGGCTATTCCAGGTAGCTGTCATCGCATCATCAATTTTTAAGGTAATAGTAGGATTCACTTGATGTGTTTCTTTCAGCCAATCAAGGTTAACTTCTGAATATTGAATCATTTTTTCTGATATATCAGTACCGTAGGTATCGTAGCCTATCAGGGCTGCTTCTTGTAAGACAACACCTGTTCCACAAAAAGGATCGAGGATTCGTGGACGTTTTGTAGTATCCGTTATATGAATTTTGGCGAGATTAATCATGATTTGAGCTAGTTTTGGCGGCAACATACCAACAAAGGCGTCACGCTTAGGTCGCATTTGATCACGACGAGTGTATGCTGTGATATTTTGCGCGCCAGTACTTTCGGCAATAATAATACGACCACCTCGCGAACGAACTACGAGCAGTTCGACTTTATTATTAGATAGCCCAAGTTTATTATGGTGTGAAGTTGCAGAATTTAATGCGAGGTCATTGTTAGGTATTAATCTAAGGCTAACACCTGATTTTTTTAGCTTTTGTTTAAGAATAATTCCTGTTTTTTGGATATCATATGGCGAAGTATCAAATCCGTAGGTACTAATACCGAGCGTGATTTTACCTTCAAACTGTGCCCAGATTCGTAGATACTCTTGTACAATTTTTGTGCTTGTTTTATGCCAGTCACCAGTAGGGAGTTCGGCAATCACTTTTCCTGCTTTAAGGGTGCCACCAAGTTTAGTGATATCAAAATCATCACTCAAGATGGTTGCTGATGTGTCAGAAAACCAACGAACATTGTCACTTTCGAAGTAACGTTCTAATTCGGCGACACCTATAACGGGCTGTCTGCCAAGGATCGCAATATACATATCACTTAGTATATAATACATATATGTCTTTTCGAGCATGGATGAGTATTTTTACCTTTTTATTGATTGCAGTAATTGTATTTTTTTCAAGGCACGAACTTTACAGAGCCTGGGAGCTACTAGGTCAAGTTAATATCTGGCTTCTTTTATTGCTTATACCTTTGCAAATCCTTTCATACTACGCAGTAGGTGAGATGGTGTTCTCGTATCTTCGTTCAAAAAAATCCATTGATCATATACCACCACTAACACTTGCTAGATTGTCTCTTGAAATGAATTTTGTAAATCATATTCTGCCAAGCGGTGGCGTTAGCGGCGTCTCATACATGAGCTGGCGCCTTGGAGGTTATGGTGTATCGGCTGGACGAGCCACGATGGCGCAGGGTGTTCGCTTTACTATGGGATTTGCTGCATATATTACGCTTCTTCTTTTGGCACTTCTAGCAGTAACTATCGACGGTAATATTAATCGATGGATTATTTTAGTGAGTGGTGCGCTAATCACATTTCTTGTTGGTACGATGGTCGGAGGAGTATTTCTTATTAGTAGTTCTGCGAGAATTACAAAGTTCGGCCAATGGCTAACGCGATCCATCAACACACTTGTTCGGAGGGTGAGTTTCGGTCGTGTTAAGAAACTATTAAAGGATGACAAAGTTCATAATTTTCTTCATGATATACATACCGATTTTGTTGAACTACGCCGTGAAAAAAGAATCTTACTGAAGCCCTTCTTGTGGGGTATTCTTATGAATATTACAGAAGTTGGGTTATTCATGGTGACGTTCTGGGCACTGGGTGAGAGTGTTAATCCAGCGCCAATTATGATTGCCTTCGGAGTGGCTACTTTTGCGGGTGTGTTCGTCGTAACCCCTGGTGGAGCAGGTGCATATGAGGCAATTATGGTGGGCTTTGTGACACTTGCTGGGGTGTCGGGTAGTGTTGCGATCGCTGGAATTGTTCTTACTCGTGTTATTTTGCTCTTTGGCACCATCGTTCTAGGATATGTGTTTTATCAACTTGCACTTTTAAAATATGGAAAAGGCAACAAACCCAACCTTCAGCGTTAGCGATTTCATTGCGCTAACTAATCAAACTCTCGAGTATTCGTACCCGACTGTTGAAGTCGAGGGTGAGGTGAGTAGCTTCAAAATTAATCAAGGTAAGTACGTTTTCTTCGACATTAAGGATGCTGGAGCAAGTGTTGGCTGTTTTATGACTGTATGGCAGTTACGTGTTCCGATCGAAGATGGTATGAAGGTAGTTGTCACTGCAACACCTAAATTAACGCAGTGGGGCAAGTTCAGTCTTACCGTTCGCATGGTTCGACCTAGTGGTGAAGGGGGTCTGAAAAAAAGTTTTGAAATCCTAAAAGAAAAACTTGACAAAGAAGGACTGTTTGCGGAAGATCGTAAACGTTCTTTACCGACAATTCCGACTCACGTTGCGGTAATTAGCTCAATTCAAGCAGCAGGATATGCAGATTTTATGAAAATTATCGATGATCGCTGGGGAGGTATTGTTATAGATGTTGCGCATGTACAGGTTCAAGGTACGAGCGCACCGGATCAAATTATCAAGGCACTTGCATACATAAATGCACAGGAAACTCCTCCTGAGGTCATTGTCATTATTCGAGGGGGAGGAAGTGCTGATGATCTCAGTGCATTTAATGACGAGCTCCTCGTGCGTGCAGTAGCCGCAAGTCGCGTCCCAACGTTAGTCGGCGTTGGTCATGAGATTGACACAAGCTTAGTAGATATGGTGGCTGACGTACGTGCGGCGACTCCGAGCAATGCGGCTCAGCTATTAGCTCCGGATCGCCATGAATATATCCGTCATGTTCAGCGGCGAGTGGTTGGGCTCCTTCCTCGTGTTGAACAGAGTATTCTAGGCCAACAAGATGCAGTACGGAAAGTAATAGGTTCGACTATTGATAAAATTGATTTGCGTATTAGTGATAGACTCACGCTTATAGCCGGTGTTCGCCGAGTTCTAGATGAACTTGATCCAAATCGCGTTCTTACTCGAGGCTACGCACTTATACGCGGTACCATAAAGATCGGCTCAATTATAGAAATTGAAAAGACAGATGCTATTATAAAAGCAGAGGTAAAACATGTCGACACGAAGTAAAACAATCCAGGAAAAGATGAGTGAGCTAGATCAATTAGTATCTTGGTTTGATGGAGATGCGTTTGAACTTGAAGGTGCTCTGGATCGATTTAAAAAGGCTGAGGCTCTAGCTGCAGATATTGAAAAAGATCTTCAATCTCTTAAGAATGATGTGAAAGTGATAAAACAAAAATTTGATAGTGAGACCTAATTCGTGATTTGGATATTTTGGGTAATTGCAATTCCAGTCCTACTATTTGGTTTCGTAGTTTTTCGAGGCGCACCGTACGTTCCAAGTAAGAAACGCGATGTTATATTAGCATTTACGCAACTATATCCACTTTCAAAAAAGGATCTAGTTGTTGATATTGGATCTGGCGATGGTATCGTACTGCGTGCTGCTGCAATGCTCGGTGCTCGTGCAGTCGGATATGAACTCAACCCTTTATTAGTGATGATTGCACGATTTCTGTCTCGTAATCAACCAGACGTACAGACAATACTAGCTGATTTTTGGCGAATCAAGTTACCACGCGAAACAACAGTTATCTATACATTTGGTGAATCGAGAGATATTAAAAAAATGGCTGCAAAAATTCAGAATGAGGCTACCAGGCTTCAGAAAACACTAGCATTTATTAGCTATGGTTTTGAAGTCCCCGGTCTCACTCTTAGCAATAAAACAAATGCTCATTTTTTATATCACATTACGCCTTTACAGCGACATGAACCATAAGTATAATGGCAACATGACGAGACATGAATATAAAAATGAAGACGGTGCTGTTAGCGGTTCACTAATTACAATTATTGGACTAGTTATCTTGGCTGCTGCATTTGGATCGCTCGCAATCTGGGCTTTTTTGAATTATAACGAACAAAAAACAAATGTTGATGGAAAAATTGCAGTCGCCCAAGCTGATGCAAAAAAAATGCAGGCTGATTCAGACGAAAAGAAGTTTGCTGAGCGTGACAAAGAACCAAATAGAACATTTGTTGGCCCAGAAGACTACGGTCGTCTATCATTTGATTATCCAAAAACCTGGAGTGTATACATAGCAAAAGATGTGACTCAGGGTGGTACGTACGAAGCATATCTAAATCCAGTAACGGTACCACCAGTCAGTTCAAAGCAACAGTATGGCATTCGAGTGCTTATTGAAGAAAAAAGTTCTGACTCAGTCATCAGTTCATACCAGGCATTGGTTAAGAAGGGTGATCTTCGTTCGAGCGCAACCAGCTCTGATGGTAATGACGGAACCCGCCTAGATGGTAGTTTTAGTCCCGACATTCGTGGAGCTGCTGTTATCTACAAGATACGAGATAAAACGGTTACGATTAGGACTGATGCCGATACATTTAAGCCAGATTTTGAAAATATTATTAAGACTATTAAGTTCAATACATAGCAACTTATCCCATGCTACACTATATGTAGGATGAATGGGGATGTCAGTGCAAAGAAATACGTGTCAATGGGGTTATCTTTGTATGATCTTCCATCGCTCGTAACTGCTGCCCATGAGCTAAAAGCGCCTCTTGCATTAATTCGTCAACTGGCACTTGAATTAGAAGCAGGTGAGCTGTCACGTGCTGATCAGAACCGGCTTTTCCAGCAAATGACATTGACGAGTGAACGAGCGCTACGTCTAACGACTGACTTAACAAAAGCACAGCGATTGCAGGACAGTTTATTTGAGGTCGAACCACTTAACCCACAACAATTATGTGAGGAAGTTGCACACGAACTAGCACCACTTTATGAAGCGATGGGTCGCTCGATATATGTTGTACCAAGAGTAAAGCCTCTTTTAGTCGTTGCCAATAGGGAATTACTGCGGAGAATTATGCTAAATTTTGGCGATAATGCGCTTCACTATGCGGTATCAGATGTACCAACTGAATTACGTGCTGTATCTTATAATATGGGTCAAAAGGTAAGAATTGGTGTTCGAGATTTTGGACCAGCACTTGCCCAGAACACTTGGAATCTAGTTCGGGATGAACTGGGCGTAGCAGCAAAAAGCATTCATGCGCGCCCCGCAAGTAGCGGGCTTGGACTATATATTGCAGCGCAGTTTGCAGAAGCAATGCATGGGTCGATTGGTGCGACAAGACATCGTGATGGTGCGACATTTTTTGTAACCATAGATGCTTCGACGCAGTTATCGTTATTATGATTACTCAAAAAAAAGTTCTAGTTGTCGAAGATGATGCTTGGCTTGGTGATCATCATGTTCGTATGCTTGAAAGTGCAGGGTATAAAGCCTGGACAGTACCGCACGCGCTAGCAGCAATTGATGATATAGATACCTACAGACCAGATATTCTTGTACTTGATATGCTATTAGTTGGTTCAACTGCCTTTGCATTACTGCACGAGGTGCGTTCGCACGTTGATATTGGAAATACCCCCGTTATTTTATGTACAAACGCTGCTGGAGAACTTGCAGGCGAAGATATGACTGCATATGGTATTAAAGCAGTTCTCGATAAGACGACTATGCAGCCGATCGATCTCATTCATGCTGTCGACAAGGTTCTGCTATGAGCACACAACGAACATCTGCTATAGTACTCCGACGAACAAACTATGGAGAGGCTGATAGAATTCTGCAATTATTAACTCCACTCGGTAAATTTAGTGTTATAGCTAAAGGCGTTCGTCGTGAGAAGTCACGGCTTGCTGGTGGCATCGAGCTATTTGCGATTAGCGATATCGTCATAACAAGTGGGAAGGGTGATCTTGGTATTCTTACGTCTGCCCGGCTAGATGATTTCTATCATCATATTTTAGAGGATTATGATCGTATGCAATTTGCATACGAGGTATTAAAGCAAGTAAACCGTGCAAGTGAAATGGTAAATGAACCAGAATGGTTTGATGTTCTTCTAGAGGTTCTTGCTGGACTTGATGCGATTACACTTGATCTGAGAATTGTACAGACATGGTTTTATCTTCGATACGCTGCATTACTCGGCCATGAGTTGAGTGTGTGGCGTGATGTTTCCGGAGATGAGCTACTTGCGAATGAAACATATCGATACGATGAAGGTGAGAAAGGATTTTTACAGTCGAAAAACGGTGATATTACCGAGGGTCATATTAAATATCTCCGACTTGTGAGCCAGAAACCACTCAAGATTATTGCACAGATTGGTGGGGTAGAACTAATCCTTCCGAGTTGTCTAGCTATTACTCGCCAGCACGCTGCTATCTACTAGTATCTGTTATAATAGTAGAATTATGGCATCACAAAAAAACGAAAAGATGGAAGCAATTGTTAGTTTAACGAAACGCAGAGGCTTTATTTACCAAGGTTCCGAAATCTACGGAGGATTATCGGGAACATGGGATTACGGTCCACTAGGTATCCAGTTAAAACGAAACATAGTAAATAATTGGTGGAAATTTTTTGTTGAAGATCGTGAAGATGTATATGGCATTGATGCTGCGATTCTTATGAATCAAAATGTCTGGAAAGCAAGTGGTCATGTTGGTGGATTTAATGATCCACTTGTAGAAGATTTAAAGACAAAAAAGCGCTACAGAGCTGATACGCTCCTAGAAGACAACAATGTTGAAGGCGTTACTTCAATGACATTTGGTCAAATGGATCAAACGATCAAAGATCAAGGTATTAAAAGTCCAGATGGTAATGAGCTTAGCGAAGTCCGTCAATTTAATATGATGCTTAAAACTCATGTTGGTGCGGTCGAAGACGACACCAGCGTAAGCTATCTCCGTCCAGAAACTGCCCAAGGAATGTTTGTGAACTTCAAGAATATCATTGATAGCTTTAGTCCAAATATTCCATTTGCGACAGCACAGGTTGGTAAGGCATTTCGTAATGAAATCAGCCCACGAGATTTTATTTTTCGTGTTCGTGAATTTGAACAGATGGAGATTGAAGTTTTTGCGCACCCCGATAACTGGCGGGAAGTCTATGATGAATGGTTGGCTTTGCAAATGAATTTTTTTGTTAACCTTGGATTACCAGAGGATAAGATTCACCACATTGAGGTGCCTGCTGAAGACCGAGCGCACTATAGCAAACATTCAATTGATACAGAATTTGATTTTGCAATTGGCCAAAAAGAACTTGGTGGTTGTGCATATCGAGGTGATCACGATCTTTCGGCACACATGCGTGCGTCCGGTAAGAATCTTGAATATCGCCCAAAAGATGGAAGCACTGCATATATTCCACATGTGATTGAACCTACTATTGGTCTAGACCGAACATTTCTCGCTGTCATTGATTCAAGCTATCGTGAAGACGAACAGAATGGTGAAAAACGCATATATTTAGCGCTACCAGAGCATCTTGCGCCAGTTAAATATTGCGTTTCGCCGCTTTTGAAAAATAAACCAGATTTAGTTGCCAAAGCTCGTGAAGTATATGTTGCATTAAAGAAAAAACATGGAGCAGTTATGTGGGATGACAATGGAAACATTGGTAAGAGGTACCGTCGTCAAGATGAGATAGGCACACCTTACTGTGTCGTTATAGATTTCGACTCACTCGAAAACGACACCGTTACAATTCGAAATAGAGACACAACAGAACAGACACGCATTAGCATACAAGACCTAACTAATCGATAAGTTTAAGTACAATTTATTGCGCTCGGCTTATGTCAGGCGCATAATAGGGTTATAAACAAAGAAGAGGTATATAAAATGAGAGCTATATGGAACAACACGACAATTGCCGATGCTGCAAAAGATGATTTAATTCGTATTGAAGGCAACTGGTACTTTCCAGCTGAAAGTATGAAAAAAGAATATTTTACGCCAAGTGATCACCATACGACATGTTTTTGGAAGGGCGAAGCTAGTTATTACGATGTTGTCGTAGACGGACAAACGAATGAGTTTGGAGCATGGTATTATCCAAAGCCAATGGATGGATCAATTGAAAAAGTAGGCAAGGACTTTACGAATTATGTGGCGTTTTGGAACGGTATTACCGTCACTGAGTAGTACTAGTAGGCTATACTTACATAATGACTATTTATTATACTGACGGTAGCGCCAGCCCAAATCCTGGCCCAGGTGGCTATTCGGTCATTTCTGACGGTAAGCCTGTTGCGCTTGGTAGTGAGCCAAGTGGTAAAGAAACAACAAATATTCGTATGGAAGGATATGCGATTATTGCGGCGTTAAAGCATGCAGCTGGATCGGAGTGTCAAATCTATACAGACAGTGAATTCTGGATAAATGTTATCACTAAATGGTCGCTAAGCTGGGAGGCGAATGGCTGGAAGAAGAAAGGTGGTGAGATCAAAAATCTTGATATTGTTCAAGAAGTTTGTCCACTTTTTCGACAGTCAAGAGCAACACTGATTTGGGTACGCGGTCATATGGGTGATGAAGGCAATGAGTTAGCTGACGAATGGGCAAATAAAGCAAGAAAAGGCTCAAGATTGTGAAAGCCGAGATTGAAGCTAAGTTTCTAGACATTAACCACGATGAGATACGTGAGAAACTAGAGAAATTAGGTGCGACATGTGAGCAGCCGATGCGTCTCATGAGGCGAGTCACAATTGACACACCTGATATGAAGAGTAAGGATGCTTTCCTTCGTGTTCGTGACGAAGGTCATAGGGTAACAATGACATATAAACAGTTTGATAGCTTATCTGTTGACGGTGCAAAGGAAATCGAAGTCATAGTAAGTGATTTTGATGCTACGATTCAGCTACTTACTGCCGCTGGACTACCGTATAGTTCATTCCAGGAATCAAAGCGTGAGACATGGCATTATGATGATGTAGAAATTGTACTTGATGAGTGGCCATGGCTAAAGACTTATATTGAAGTTGAATCACATAGCGAGCAGAAGCTACATGATATTGCGAGCAAGCTTGACCTCAATTGGAGTAGCGCCGTATTCGGTGATGTAATGGCTGCATATCGCGTAGAGTATCCACATCTTAGTGAAAAACAAACTGTTGGACGACTACCGATCGTAAAATTTGGTGATCCACTACCTAATTTACTGAAAAGTGATATACCACATGCGTGAAATCGAAATTAAAGCAAGAGTACTTGACCGGGCTTCACTACTTGATGTCCTAACTTCTAAATCGATTGATTTATCGGATCCGATTACTCAACACGACGAGGTTTATGGAGAGCCTGGTATCAACGGTGGAGATGAGAATTCAGCAGCATGGCTTCGTATCCGTACCGAAACGAAAAATGGCAATACAGTTCAAATCCTCACTTTAAAAAAATCTGTAACAAACCAGATGGATAGTATTGAACACGAAACGATAATAGGCAACAGTGATGAAATGAAAAAAATTATTCATCATTTAGGTTATGAACCGTATTCAGACATTACGAAAACAAGACAAAAAGCAATGATAGGCGGTATCGAGATCTGCGTTGACGAAGTAGCGCCATTAGGCGTATTCATTGAAGCGGAAAAGTTAACGGAGGAAGATGCTGACTATGAAATAGTTGCAAGGGAGTTATGGGAATTACTTGAAAGTTTTGGTATTACAAAAGATAGTCATGTGACAGATGGATATGACGTATTGATGCGTCGTCATGATGGACTTCAAGGCTAAGGCCCTAGCACTGCCCGCGACATAAAGCTATAATATCTTCTAGTCGTTACTAAAAAAGAAAGAAAACTTATATGGAACAAACACCCGAGCCAACTGATATTTTTCTATGGGCAAACAACACCGATGGTATAAAAAAAGAACTTGATGTTGAATTTTTCTTGTTTAACAAAAATTACACACCGTATACAGTCAGCTTCGCTAGCGAACTTAATGCTCAGATAAAACCACTATTTTTATATGAGCTAATCGGGCAAGTTATAATGGGCGCCGGAACAGGTCTATCTGTCCGTGACTTTGAGCTTTCCGATAATGAAGACAACGTTCTACTAAGAACTGATCTTGCTAAGGTTGGACGTGCTGAGACGTTGCTACACCTTATTGAGCATGAGCGCCATGATATTGTGGAATTTAGCGAACAAGAACATGAATTTAAGCGGATAAAGGGTATTGTTGCACGTTTCACGCATAAGGATACACCTAAAAAAGCGTTTTACGCGATCAAGCAAATTAATCAGTCTTCAATTCTAAAGGGTGCAACAGCATGGGAATTTCGTGAGGGTAAGTTCCAGACTTTTGCAGCAGATGCTGGTTTGAAAATTCCATCAGATAACCAGGTGCTTATTATAGATAAAGATATCTTTGCTTTTAATCAAAGTAAATTTGAACGTTTATTCAACTATGATTACAAAAAACAGGCAATTGCTGATCAGAAGGTTGTCGAAATCGAAAAGCAATTTAAACTTAGCTTTCCTGACGGGCTTGATTTACAGTCTTTGGTTCGCGAAAGAAGAAAAACAGTTACAAAATTACAGAAAATTGAAATCGGTGAAATAACTCAAGAGCAAGTTATCGAGTATGCCGATACTATGCAGCTTGAGCTAATGACCGACGATGCGGGTGCAATAATCATTATGGATGGTCGTGATTTAGATATGTTCGTTAATCTTATAAATGAAGATTACATTACAAGTGAAATTACTGGAAAACGTTACGAGATTAAAACAAAAAAACTCCTAGATGAGGCAGAAGGTGAACCACCAAGAAGTTAGCGTACATAACAAAAAGAACAACATTGTTCATGAGTATGTTAATTCATCTAGCGTATAATATAAAGTGATGAATCAGGGACTAGCACTTGAAATTATGCTGGCAGGTGAAAGCGTGCTATTAACTGGACCGGCGGGTGCTGGTAAGACTTTTGTATTAAACCAATTTATCCGTATTGCTAAAAATGAAGGCAAGCATATTTCTGTGACAGCAACGACAGGGCTCGCGGCAACGCATCTTGGTGGCACGACTATTCATAGCTGGGCTGGTATTGGGGTACTGGATGAATTACCATCACGTTTTGCAGATAATATCGCTAAAGGAAGACGCGAAATTATTGAAAAAACAGATGTTCTTATCATCGACGAAATTAGTATGCTTCACGACTACCGACTTGATATGGTTGACGAGGCGTGTCGTTTGGTGCGTAAAAAGCCAGATGTGCCATTTGGCGGTATTCAACTCATAATGAGTGGAGATTTTTTCCAGTTACCACCTATTAATCGAGGAGATACACGTGCCGGTGGATTTGTTGTCCACTCAAAAGTATGGGAAGAACTTGACCCTACAGTCTGCTATCTACAAGAACAGCATCGCCAGGACGACGAACAGCTCCTAGATATATTAAATGCACTTCGTGCCGGGGATATTCGCCGTCATCACGCAGAGCAGTTACTTGCCCGTGTAGACGAAGTTCCGCCAGCAGATATGATATTAACAGAACTACATACGGTTAATGTTGATGTCGATAGGCTTAATGAACGTAAACTTGATGAGTTATCTGGAGATGAATTATTTTACACACAAACAACAACGGGGAATGACAACTACGTTGAAAATCTACAGCGCTCGGTTTTGGCACCAGCGACGCTAAGACTCAAAAAAGGTGCACTTGTTATGTCTGTGAAAAATTCACTTGATAGAAAATATGCAAATGGAAGCTTAGGAACTGTTTCTGGGTTTGAACCGTCAACTGAATACCCGATAGTTGAATTCTATAATGGTCGAACTGTTACTATGCAGCCTGACACCTGGGAGCTTCGTGATGGAGATAAGAAGCGAGCTAGTATTTCTCAAATTCCTTTACGTCTAGCTTGGGCTATTACAGTTCATAAAAGTCAGGGAATGACACTCGACGCCGCTCGGATTGACCTTCGAAAAGCATTTGTCGAAGGTATGGGTTACGTTGCACTGAGCCGAGTAAAAAATTTGCGCAATCTTTATTTACATGGCATTAATAGGATCGCACTTCAGGTTAGTGAAGACGCTCAGTTAATAGATGGTAACTTACGTACACGGGCTACAAATGATAGTAAAAAATTTTCACATCTTTTAAAGAATATTGAAACCCGTTCAACTGAACCAGTGAAAGAAAAAAAATCAGCAAGTGGTTGGCAAGATAAAATTACAAAAATGCGTGAAACACACCCAAACGCGTATAAGCCATGGCTACCAGCTGACGATGCTACCTTAAAACAAGAATTTCAGAACGGTGCATCAGTTGATGATCTTAGTTTGCTTCTCGGTAGGCACCAAGGTTCAGTTACAATGCGACTTCAAAAACATTTTGGAGAAGATATTGTCGCAACGAGCTAGATTTACTTGAGTTTTATCTTTAAGAGTGTCATAGTACCAACATGTCGAGAAGAGTTGAGCCAGGTTCGGGGGAGTTCTATCTCACATTAGACTCAGATGAGTCGCTTGGTCATATTTTCATTAAAGAACTCATTGAACCAGCACGCGAGAAGGCTATGAGACGTAAGGGCTTTATAGTGATGTCTGCAACCGATAGTGGTGATATGACACGTCACACTTATACTTTTCATGATATGACAAATCTTCAGCTAAACGGAAAAGTCCATATTATCTCAAGAGAAATTGAAGCGCATAATGACCCAGTCCCAGATGTAGAGCTAAATTGTATTCGTGAACAGATGCTAGAGCTTGATACACCACCTAAAAATCGGCTATATAAGTATAGTAGCGACGAGATTACAGTCAACTCATTAGCATGTTGTGACGTACATTTTTTTATTGAAAGAGAGTATATTGCAGATCCTGTGAGTAGCGCATTCTATGTGCATACATCCTTTGGGTATGAAATTAATGGGGAGACTATTTTTATTGATTCACCTTTCGAAATTCACGATGTCGATAGTATGGAGCCAGAAAAAGCACATGAACTCGATCTTATAGATGAGTATATGAATTATACAATTGACGCTGCGCGCCTTAAGGAAGTGAGCGAGGCTCTCTTAGTGATGGGACTATGTAGCATTGAGGATATTGCGCGTTTTAAGTCCCGCTTAGCGTAATTTATTTTTTAGTTCAGCCACTTTTAATGTACCATCCGTTACGATAGTGACGCCAAATGTTTGCCCACGAAATTCGAGAGGTTCACCAGCGGTAATTGTCTCCAATCGTTTTATGAGCCCCTTATTTTTTAATGAATTCACAACAAAATCTCGTTCTTTGTCAGTTTCATCGTCTATCTGATGCGTAACCTGGAGGTTTTGAATACGAAATGCGATCGACCGACTATCATATGTTGCCGCACCAATCCAAATTTCTTGTTGTCTTTTTGTAAATATACTGAGAATTTTATTCCAAAAGGTGGTATGACCATACTTATCTGGAGAGTCTTTAGTTTGAAGTTGCCAGAAGCGGATATGGTGGCGGTGACGCGGTGAGGGTTGTTCTCCTGATTCAATCTGAAATCCGATATCATGAGCACGACCAAATAAGTACAGATTAGTAAATGGTGCAGTAGCGTATGATTTACGAAGGATCATTGAAAGAATCGTTCGAAACGTTGAACTAAGAGTTGCCTTATCTGCAACTGACCAGCCTGCTTTATGCATATTTTTTATTAGTTGATTCTTACTTTTACAAACAATAGCAATATTAACAGGATCACTAGACCAGCCATCTCCAGTCGTCGCGTATACGGGTAAGCGAGATGGCTTAAAGACAGAACGCCAGATACGTACCAGCACGGGAATACCGACATATGCAAGCCATAAATATAAGACGATAAGTACTATTAAGAATGGAAGATGATTATCAAGATAGGGGTATAGAAGAAAAAAAGTCACATACGCAAGGATTATTACCAGTCCACCGACTAAAAGCCGCCAGAGGGTATGAAGGACTGTTAAGTGCATAACTTTATTTTACAGTAAAATCTGTCGTATAATGGAATAGTATGCAGAAAAAACCAGTGCTCCAGTTTCCTAAGAAATTTCTTTGGGGAGCAGCCATCGCAGCCCATCAAGTTGAGGGCAACACACACAATCAATGGACGGTGTGGGAACTTGAAAATGCAAAATCTTTAGCAGCCAAATCACAGTATCAATTCGAAGATATGGAAAATTGGCAAGAGATTAAAAAAGAAGCAAAAAATCCAGATAATTATGTATCCGGTGATGCAACAGACCACTATAATTTATATCCACATGATTTTGATCTTTTAAAAACAATGAACATGAACAGTTTTCGATTTAGTGTCGAGTGGTCACGTATCGAACCCGAAGAAGGCGTCTGGAGTGCAGAGGCAATCAATCACTATAAACAATATGTAGAACTTATGAAAAAGCAGGGTATTGAACCTGTCGTGACACTATTTCATTTCACACTTCCTGTTTGGTTTGCGGAGAAGGGTGGGTTTGAGAAAAAATCTAATGTGACCTATTTTACGCGCTTTGCTGAGAAAATCGTTAGTGAATTAGGGCTTGATATTCGTTTTATCATTACACTCAATGAACCCGAGGTATATGCATACGAAAGTTATATGGCTGGTACATGGCCACCGAATGTAATGAGCAAATGGAAACTTTGGCGCGTATTGAAAAATCTAGCATACGCACATCAACAGACTGCGAAGGTTATTCACGGTATCAACCGTCGTTATAAAGTTTCGATCGCCAAAAACTCTCAGTATTTTTATGCAGGTGATACCGCATGGCTAAGTCGATTTTCAGCTGCCATTATGCAATATGTGCAAGACGACTATTTTCTAAAAAAGGTTACTAAGAGCTGCGATTTTCTTGGCGTAAATTTCTACGGTAGTAGCAGAGTTTATGGGTATCGTATCCACAATCCAGAAGTTCGATTGAGTGATCTTGGCTGGGACTTAAGTCCAGTAGATATTCAACATGCACTGGAGCGATTAGACGAAAAGTATCATTTACCGATTATCATAACTGAAAATGGCCTAGCTGATGCTGATGATAGTAGACGGCAATGGTGGATTAGCCAGACACTTATTGGAATACAAAGAGCATTAGATAATGGAGTAAGACTTGATGGTTATATGCACTGGAGTTTGCTTGATAATTTTGAATGGGCACATGGTAAATGGCCACGCTTTGGTCTGGTAAAAGTCGACTATGATACCAAGCAGCGTACTCTTCGCCCAAGTGCTCTATGGTATGGTAAAGTTATAAAACATTTACGGAGTACAAAATAAATGAATGAACCATTTGCCCCAACAGAATTAAAGATTGCTGTGATTGGTGGTGGAACAGGTAGTTTTACCTTGCTGTCATCATTAAAAGAGCACACCTCTCAAATTGCTGCACTTGTAAATATGGCAGATGATGGCGGTAGCACAGGTACGCTTCGTGACGAACTCGGCGTCTTGCCACCGGGAGATGTACGACAATGCCTAGTCGCACTTTCTGGTTCAACCGAAATACGCGATCTTTTTAATTATCGTTTCGAAGAAGGTAGCCTTCAGGGGCATGCATTCGGAAATCTATTTCTTACGGCACTTGAAAAAATGACGGGTGATTTCGTAAAAGGTATTGAAACAGCCAGTACCGTACTTAATATCACTGGAACTGTTGAGCCAATTACACTGACTAATGTTAAATTGGTCATGCGTGACGATGAAGGCCATGAAACATACGGTGAGTTTGAAATTGCTAATAAAGATTTTAAGGGCGGAAGACCTGAATTCCGCCTAGAACCAGCTGCAACGGCTAGTCCACGTGCTCTTAGGGCTATCGAATCAGCCGACATGGTTGTTATAGCACCGGGGAATCTGTATGGGAGCCTTGCACCTGCACTAATAGTTCCTGGTGTTGGAGAAGCTCTCGCAATGTCAAAAGCTGTCAAAGTTTATGTATGTAATCTCGTAACCAAACCAGGCCAGACAGACAATTATGATGTATGTGATTTTGCCGATGAGATCGAAAGATTAGCTGGCGCATCTTTTCTAGATGCTGTTATTTATAATACTGAGGCACCATCTGATGATCTTTTGAAAAAATACGCTAGAGAAGGTGAGCTAAGCGTAACTTTTGATGAAGATAAACTTGCAAATGCTCACTACCTTGCAGTGGGCGCCAATCTTTTGTCGAGTACAATCTGGGAAAATAGTAACTCTTCAGACCCAATCGCAAGTACTCGCACACTTATTCGTCACGACTCCCAGGCCATTGCACGTGCACTAGTTGATTTATATCGTTTTACTCAACCCGAGACTAACGGCATAACTCGTGCTGCGCATTAAATCACAAAAAGTCATTGAGATTTTTTTCGTACTAGACTTTGACCGTACGCTTGGTAATACAGATTTACTTTTTGATATTTTTCAATCGGTCACAGAAACAAACACGAGCTTTAGTGTCAACCAGTTAGCTGCAGGACGAAGAGAGGTTGAAAGCAAGGGAGAATCATTCGATGTAATAGACTATGTTAAGTCAGAGCTATCATCAGATAATAAATCCTCCGTTTGGCATGGTATTGAAGGATTATTTATCAAAAGTTCCAATCAAGCTGATTGTATGATGCCAGGAGCTCAAGAACTTCTTGCGATTCTAGATGAAACACATAAAAGTTACGGTATTCTTACGTATGGTGGCGAGCAGTGGCAGACGCTTAAGATAAAAGCCACCGGACTAACATATGTACCAATGTTAGTAACGGATAGTTATGCAAAAGGAAAACTAATAAGTACATGGCGACAACCGGATGGTACGTTTCAGATTCCTGACAGTTTATCAAAAGGTCAAGGTTTGATTGCTAAGAAGATAGTGCTCATAGATGACAAAAAGCAAAACTTTGATCACTTGCCAGCAAATTGTACAGGTTTTTATATAGTAGGTAAGACTACATATACTGATAATAAGTTTTCTAAACCACCGAAGGGTGTCATCGAGGTGGAGAATTTACTTGAAGTGATCTCGCTATTAGATCATGATATTGACAAAGCATAACTAGTATGCTAACATAAATATATTATGACAAAAACAACAAAAACCACAACAAAAAAGCAAATTAAAGAATCAGTAGATAACAGTGTAGATATTCAGGCAATCGATCGCCAGACAAATCGTGATATGTTTGTTGCAGCATTCATCGTATCTGTTGCAGTAAATGTTTTCATCCTAGCACTTTGGGTTGCTTTGAATACTACCAATAGTGAGGCAACAACTCTCAGTGTCATTCTTGGACGCTAGAAACTAACAAACCATAGTCAAAAACACTACTTCAAAATGGAAGTAGTGTTTTTTTGTATCTGATAGATAATTATTTATCCACATTTCTGTGGAAAAGTGTCAACTACTGTATTTAAAATTACTCATTTGGGGCTTGTCGTGGGTAACTGTGGGTATTATAGTAAAGTAAGTGGAAACAAGTGGGTAACACCACAAACATAAACAAACACACCACTAATTAAAAAATAACCTAACAAACAAAGCCTGGAAAGGCGAACAATGGCAACAGTAGATTATTTTCAAAGAAAGCTCGATGATAAGCGTCGGTTGACGATACCAACAGAGCTTCGAAATGAATTTGCTAGCGGCGTTGTCGTAACCAGAGGCTTTGGCCAGTATCTTCACTTGTACCCTCAGAATGTTTGGGACAGGGAAGTTGAACCAGCACTTAGTGGAAGCATTCTCGATGAGAGAGTAGCAGATCTAAATGTCAGGTTTCGTCGTGGCAAGATTGACGCAGCACTTGACCTTAAACAGGGCCGAGTGACAATCGAGCAGCACCTGCTTGATTATGCCGGTATCGACCACGAGCTGGAAGCAGTCCGCGCAGGCGCATATTGGCGCATTATTCCGCCGGGCGCTGATGTATAGGTAAAAATCCCGCACTTTAACAATTTGATTAGATTAGTAAAGAATACTCTCGAGATCAACTATCTGGTAATTCATTGTTGTGGATAACTGTTGTGACCACATAAAAAAATAGCAAAGTACCTAAATTAAAACACAACACCTCCCAAAAAACTCCACCTCACACATAAGTCTCTCAACCATCTTGTGATAGGGCATGAGTTGCAAAACAACCCCCTAATTACCACAACATGGACACTTATATTACAAAAACAAACACACTACGCGAAAACAAAAATACAATGAATTGCCAGTTAGGTGATCTCGAGTAAGAAAATGGTATAATACCAAAAGCTTATGAGTATCAAAGAACATCCACCACAAGACATACATGTTCCGGTTTTACTAGAAGCGACAGTTGACACGCTACGTCCCATTCAAGGCGAGAATTATCTCGATTTGACGGCGGGATACGGTGGTCACGCAAGGCGCTTCTTAGATATAACCGAAAACTATAACGATTCTATTTTGGTTGATCGCGACGATTATGCAATAGCAAAACTTGTCGAGTTCGAACAAAAAGGGGTCCGCTTACTGCATACCGATTTTGTTGACGCTGCTCGCAGTCTGATTCAAGAAGGAAAACAGTTTAGCATTGTACTCGTTGATTTGGGGGTGTCATCACCACAGCTCGATCAGAGTGACCGAGGGTTTTCTTTTATACACAGTGGTCCACTTGACATGCGTATGGACCGTCGCCAGAAATTATCAGCTTCAACGCTGGTAAATAAAGCATCAAAAAACGAACTAACGCTTATCATCACCAAATATGGTGAAGAACCAATTGGATTTGCTTCGAGAACTGCAGCAGCAATTATCAAAGCAAGACCTTTAGAGACAACCCAAGAGCTCGCTGATCTAATCAAATTAAACTATCGTGGCAAATGGAAAAAAACCCATCCAGCCACGCGTACTTTTCAAGCTCTCCGTATCGCGGTGAATCAGGAGCTTCTCCAGATTGAAGAACTATTACCACTATTACCAAAATTGTTAAAACAAGGCGGTAGGATAGGGATAATAAGTTTTCACAGTCTTGAAGATCGGTTAGTCAAACTCTATCTGAAAGAACAGTTTGAAGCCGGTTATGAAGCAACTCTGCAGCCACTTACCAAGAAGCCGCTTGACGGAGCCACTTACGATGTTCACAATCCGCGATCACGCAGCAGCAAGCTACGTGCCGCAGTGAAAAAATAAAACAAACATAGAAAGGGCACTATATAAATGCCAGTTCACATCCAAGTACAAAACGCATCAGTCGAAACAAAAGTGACTGTACGTTTTAAATAACCACAATTTGGTATACCCACTGTCATGGTGGGTATACCGCCAAAATAAAAACATAAAAACGAAAACACACACCAATGTCTTATCAACGTACACAAAATTTTAGCTCTCGTCGTACTCAAAATTGGAGTCGTAATCAAAACACAACTCGATTTGTTTCAAGCGTGAAACTTGGCCCCGTGACACATACAGTGCTAGTCGCACTTATGATTACAGTGCTTGGTTTGATATACTTAACACAGGCGACTCGAGCAACAGGATATGACTACGAAGCACAGAAAATTGATAGTCAGATCGCTACCTTAAAAGAGAAAAAAGCAGATCTTGAAGTTGAAAATGCTCGTCTTACCGCGCTTGATACTGTCTCTAATAGCACTGTCGCAAAGGAAATGACCACACCGCAAAAGACCGATTACGTTCGTGAATAGATATCTATGCAACTAGAAATGATTCCAAAAAGTCGCTCAAAAATACTCGCCTTTATAACACTCGGTATTATGGCTGTATTTGTTGTGCGGCTTTTTTATTTACAGATTATCCAGCATGATTATTATGTTGGTCTTGCTAATAAAGAACAGCTCAAGCAATTAGTGATACCTCCAAAACGTGGTGAAATTTATATAATGGATGGATCTACCCCTGTTAAGGCTGTCCTCAATGAGACAGTGTATACTATGTTTGTCGATCCTGTAACTGTTAAAAATCCATCAGGAATTATCGATACATTGCGCCAGGTTGCTGGTGGTAACATGCGTGATGACCCAGCTGGTTTAATAGCAACGAAAGATTCTCGTTATCAGATTCTTGCAACAAAATTAACGCGAACGCAAGCTGAGCTCATTAAAGCGAAGTCGTATGCAGGTATAGGCTTTCAAGAGGAGAGCCAGCGAGTCTATCCAGAAGGTCAGCTTGCAGCCCAAGTGTTTGGATTTGTAGATTATGAGGGTAAAGGTCAGTATGGAATAGAAGGTGGCCTTAATGACCGCCTAACTGGTAAAGAAGGTTTACTGCAATCTGTTACCGACGTAAGTAATGTTCCTCTGACTATTGGTAATAACAATATTAATCGTCCTGCAATCAATGGGGATAATGTTGTTTTGACAGTTGATCGCAATGTTCAAGCGTACGCCGAAAAAGCACTTGCGGCTGGTTTGCAAAAATCAGGTGCTACTAATGGAAGTGTTATGGTAATGGATCCGCAGTCGGGTAAAATCATGGCAATGGCAAATCTCCCAACATACAAGCCGGCTGAATATAATACTGTTCAAGATGCCGCTGCATTTAATAATTCAACGATAAGTGAGCCATATGAAGCTGGATCTGATATTAAAACCCTTACAGTTGCGACGGGGCTAGATAAGGGTGTTATTGAGCCTGACTCTACATATAATAATACGGACTACATTACAGTGGGTGATAAAGTAATTAGTAATGCAACAAAAGGCCAGACGGGTAATATTACTATTCAACATGCACTTAATTACTCACTAAACACCGGTATGGTGACAGTTGCTGAGCGCTTAGGTGATGGGGTTAACATAAATTTAAATGCTCGTAATACAATGTACCAGTATTTTCATGACAAATTTAGACTCGGTCAGACGACGGGTATAGAGCTTGCAAATGAAGCTAAAGGAACAATTATTCCTCCTACTGATCCAGATGGTGGGGCCGTACGATATTCAAATATGGCTTTTGGACAAGGGATGGATGTCACGATCATGCAGGTGTGTGCTGCTTTTAGTACCATTATTAATGGTGGAACATATTACACACCTTCTGTTGTCGGTGGCACAATGAGCGATGACGGCACAAATTTCACGCCGGCAGCAGCAAAACCATCACAAAAAAATGTTATTAGCCAGGTTGCTTCAGATAAGGTACGAAATATGATTCATGAGGCAAGGAGTACGTTTTACGCAGGTACAGACAGGCCAGGATATTTTATTGGGGGTAAGACAGGTACATCTCAAACTCTCATTAATGGCAACTATGATAATAATCAGACAATCGGAACGTACCTCGGTTTTGGCGGCGTTGATCAGCCAAAATATGTCATAATGGTTGAAGTATCTGGTAAAAATATGAATCTAGTTGGAAATAAAGACGCAATGCCAATTTTTACCGATATTTCTAACTGGATGCTTAATTACTTGAAACTGCAACCGAAGGGATAATATGACAGAGTTAGCACTTCACAATTTTACACATGAAATGACACAAACCTTTTTACTTAGTGTTGGTGCATTTTTACTTGCAATGCTCCTGACGCCACTCTATACATCTGTTGCGTATAAGTATAAATTTTGGAAAAAACAGCGAGTGACCAGTACGACAGGTGAAAAACTCGAAATATTTACTAAGCTACACGCTGATAAGTTCAAGCGTAATATTCCAACAATGGCGGGACTCATCGGAGTAGTTTCAATCACGCTAATAACATTTTTTTATAATCTTGATCGTGCACAGACTTGGCTGCCACTCGCTGCACTCGTAGGCGGTGGGGCGGTTGGGTTACTTGACGATGTCATTAATATCCGCGGACGTGGACTTGGCGTGGCTGGGCTTCGTTCGAGTTTTAAGTTTGCTATGATAACTATTTTGGCCCTGGTACTAGGATGGTTCTTTTATTATAAACTTGGTATTAACGCAGTACATATTCCATTTGTTGGTGATATTTTCCTTGGTTGGTTAATCGTGCCTTTGTTTGTCTTTGCTGTGGTAGCAACAAGCAATGCGGTAAACATAAGTGATGGCTTAGACGGTTTGGCCGGTGGCCTGCTTACTATTAGCTTTGGAGTTTTCGGTCTAATAGCACTTTTACAAGGTCAACTTGCACTGTCCGGATTTTGCTTTACGGCAGTGGGTGCGTTACTGAGCTATCTTTGGTTTAATATTTATCCAGCAAGGTTCTTTATGGGTGATGTAGGTAGTTTTGCATTTGGTACGAGTCTTGGCGTTGTTGCAATGCTGACTAACACGCTCTTTCTTCTACCGGTCATAGGAATAATATTCGTGATTGAAGTTGGGTCAAGCGCAATTCAAATTCTTAGTAAGAAATTATTCCATCGTAAAGTTTTTTTGTCAGCACCAATCCACCATCACTTAGAGGCAAAAGGCTGGCCAGAAACAAAAGTCACCATGAGATTTTGGGTGATCGCTTGTGTTAGTGGATTTATAGGTATTTTGCTCGCGCTTTCTGGTGGTCATATTACATGAGAAGTTCACTTGTTAAGAGTACAACTGAGAGGGTGAAGTCCGTCATCCGTCGACACCGTGCTGATCATCAGATAATTATGTATATGGGCATACTCATGATGCTCGGGTTGGTAGTTATTTATGCTATTGGCCCACAGAGAGCGAACGTTTTAAATAATGCATACGGAGCAGATTATTCAAACTCATACTTTTTTATTAAGCAGGCAGTGAGCCTTGCACTTGCCCTCGGGTCATTTGCATTAATGTCTGTTATCCCAGTTCGATTCTTCCAAAAGTATGCTAAAAATATACTTTTGATCGGATTTGCATCCTGCGCGCTTCTATATTTACTCGGAAATGTTGGCCATGTTAGCCAGGTTGTTCAATGTAGCCTAGGTGCATGCCGATGGTTCTCACTTGGCCCGCTCGGTACTATTCAGCCAGCAGAATTTTTGAAGTTTGGTTTGTTGCTGTTCGTCGCAAGTTTTCTAGGGATGCGCGTTAATCAAGGGCTTATAAATGATGTTCATCGTACGCTAATTCCTATTGGCGTGGTCGCACTTATTTCAATCATTTTTGTTATCGGTCTCCAACAAGATATGGGAACTGGCCTCGCACTTGTCGCTATTTTGGCAAGTATGCTCGTTATGGCTGGTCTTCATAAGAAGTATGGCGCAATTTTACTTGCAGGTGTTGTACTGCTGGGGATAGGTCTTATTCTTATAGCACCGCATCGATTAGAGCGCGTGGGCACATTCTTTGCAGGGGACAGTGCATCAACAGATAATGCGAATGATTATCATATTGTCCATGCAAAAATTGCTATCGGTAGTGGGGGACTGAGCGGAGTAGGTATTGGCAATAGTGTACAGGCAACGGGCTATCTTCCGGAAGCAATTAATGACTCGGTATTTGCAATTATGGGCGAAACCTTTGGGTTTACCGGTTTAGTTGTTATTCTGGCACTGTTTACAGCACTTCTGATGCGTCTGCTTAGGATAGCTGACCATTTAACTGATATGAGAATGAAGTTGATCGTAGCGGGTGTATTTGGCTGGCTAGGTGCACATGTTATATTGAATGTAGCTGCCATGATTGGAGTATTTCCACTGACAGGCATAACATTACCGTTACTTAGTTTCGGCGGGACAAGCATGATATTTATTGCCGGAGCGCTTGGACTTGCATTCCAATTGTCGCGTTACACCGAACACACATCAACTATAAAGGAGAAGAGCCATGAAAATCCTAGCAGTCGGCGGGGGATCGGGCGGACACGTGACGCCAGTCGCCGCCGTTCTTCGTGAATTAAGACAGCGTGATTCGAGTGTTGAAATTCGCTTTTGGTGTGATCGTAAGTTCTCGTCTCAGGCACGAAGTCTCATCGGTAATGTTGACTTAAATATTCCAGTCAGCACGGTCATCTCAGGTAAACTACGTAGGTATCACAACATACCAATATGGCGACAGCTTCTTAGGCCTTTTAGTATCGTACTACCAAATATACGTGACGGAGCACTTGTCATTATCGGGTGTATACAGAGCATCGCCAAGTTACTCATATGGCGACCAGATGTTGTTTTTACAAAAGGCGGATACGTATGCTTACCGGTCGGCATTGCTGCAAGGTTACTCCGCATCCCACTTGTGATTCATGATTCAGATGCACACCCTGGGCTTACAAACAGAGTACTTGCTAGATTTGCGCAGTCAATTGCAACTGGCGCACCATTAAAAAACTACTCTTACCCAGCAAGTATTACACGCTATGTCGGTATACCTATAGCAAATGATTTTAAGCCACTAACATCTATTGAGCAACAAAACGTTAAGGCAGAACTGGGGTTTAATATACTTAAACCACTCATTGTTGTGACAGGAGGTGGTTTAGGTGCAAAGCGTATCAATGAGGCAGTTGCTAATGTTCTTCAAGATATAATCCAGCTAGGTTCGCTCGTTTTGATATCAGGTAGTCAGCAGTATGATGAAATGCGTTCAATGACACCAGAAAATGATTCTAGGTTTCAGCTTCACGCATTTGTATCTAGTGGTATGGCATCGATGTTGGGTGCTGCTGATATCGTTGTCACTCGTGCTGGAGCAACGACTATTTTGGAACTTGCAGCACTTGCAAAGCCAACTATACTTATACCAAACGGCTACCTTACCGGTGGCCATCAGTTAAAGAACGCGCAAGCTTATGCTGAAAATGGTGCGGTCATCATTATTGATGAGCACGATTTGGACGCAAATCCAAAAGTTTTAGTAAAAACTCTCCGTAATCTGCTCGATGACTCAACAATGCGTACTCGTATGAGTGAAGATTTTCATTCATTTGCCAAGCCTCACGCGGCTAGTGATATGGCGGACATGATTATTGACGCTGCGAACCAGTCATAAATTTGGTACAATACCTTTAGTTCTTATGGCTTTATTTTCTAAAAAACAACCTGATGCGGCACGTCGTCGTAAAAGTGTGCCCGAACAACGGGTGTCTCCATTAGAGCTAGATGAAAAGTATAGTTTTAGGCGAAACCGGACACTAACGGGAAGTTCTTCGTCACGGATCGCAAGTGCAAACGAAGCGTCCGCACAGATGAAATCTCCCCGTGTTCATATTCATGATCTTGCAAAAAAACGTCGTCATCTAGGCCTTACACTTTTTCTTGTTGTTGCAGTTCTAATGATCCTCTATGGTATGCTAAGCCAGTTTACGGCAGGTGTCAGTTTACGAACTGATGACATTACGACAAAACTTAATGGATCGTATTCAAAAATAATCCAGGACTACTTTAATGCACAGCCTATAGAGAGGTTTCGTTTCCTGCTGAATATTGATCATCTTAGTACTTATGTTCAGACAATGGCTCCAGAAGTACTAAGTGTCACATCAACTGGCTCTAACGGCGTCGGAACGACTAATATGACACTAACAATGCGTCATCCTGTTGCAGGGTGGAATATTCAGGGTAGTAAGCAATATGTTGATAGTAGCGGTACGGCATTCGAGCAAAACTATTTTGCAGAACCTGCCGTGCAGATCATTGATGATAGTGGCGTGACAGTTACCAGTGGTCAAGCAGTTGCGAGTAATCGCTTTCTTAGTTTTGTCGGACGCCTTGTTGGGTCGGTAAAGGGTCAGGGTTATACGGCAGAACAGATTATTATACCTCGGGGGACTACCCGTCAGGTGGAGCTACGGCTCTTAGGTATTACATACCCAATAAAATTTTCAATTGACCGACCGGTAGGTGAGCAGACCGAAGACATGAGTAGGGCACTAGCATACCTTAAAGCGCAGAATGTTAATCCTCAGTATATCGATTTAAGGGTTAGTAACAAAGCGTTCTATAAGTAATAGATATGAAAGGGGTAATCTACCCTTTCATACAAATGTTCTACTTTTGTTCTATATTTAGAAATATGTCAAAAAAACATATTAATATATATAAATAATAAAAAAGCAAATAGGGCAGTAATAGAAAAAATAGGGCAGTAGGGCAATAAAAAAATAAAAAAGCAAATAGCAATAATTAGACCAAAAACTTACATAAATGTGGATAACTATTTGAACGGGTCTAGACCTAAATGTCGTAGACAGAATAACAACCTGTATGCTTCACAAGCACCTAAGTGATGTGTGTATATAGTCTAAGCAATAAATATAGTAACGATGTAAGTAGATTAATGAATATAAGTAACGCGAGTTAAATGAGTAGTATATACCCTCTTAGAATAGATATAAGTAAATTTTGTCTTACATATAGATGAGTACTCATTCATCTATATGTATTATATCTAATGTCGTAAAAGATATATTGTGCGACGTATAGTCACTATAACTTACATTACATACATTGCCTATAATTAACCAATATACCTAACGTTACCTACTTACTTTTGTTCGACCATTCACACCCTACTACTTCACAACGTCCTTCACTACATTTATACTAGCTATATCAGATTTATATTCAGTCTGCAATTAGTAAGTATCTATGTGGATTTTGTAGTGTTTGCGCGACGATGTTTGGTTTATTTAGACAATATATAATGTTCTATATTTGTTCTGTTTTGTGTTTACTATTAAAAACATTGTTTATCTATTCGTTGATGAGTAGGGGGACGATTTAACGAAGGTGGAGTTCGTTAGAAGCTTCTGTGCTTTGATTAGACCCCTGCCCTGCGTTAACAGGAGGAAGCATAGTATCAGAGTTTGTTTTTTTCTTACGTGATCGAGTACGCTTTTTCTTTACTGGAGAGCCATCTTCGTTTAATTGCTGAATAGGGGTATCACTTCCCTGTCTAGCTGGGCTAACAGGATTGTTCATTGCTGGACGCTGAGGCGTAATAACTTGGGACTGAGCATTGATAGGCCACCTGGCGCCTTGTGAGTTAGATTGTGGCGGTTTCTTTGACTGGAGATGTTCTGGTGGCTGTATAGCTTCAGAAATCTCACGTTCAACTTCTGCTCGACTACGGCTAAAGAGACGTCGTGTATTTTCAATAATAAGAGGGGTATTATCGTTTTGAGCAGGTGGAAGCTCAAGCGTTTTAGCACTAAATGCTGGGGATTTTTCACCATTAATAACCATATTAATAATAAAGTTTCTGTTATGCATTTGTAGAAGATCGGTTGGCTCAAACTGAGGCTCAAACTGCTTTGAGAGCACTGGGGAGTCATCAGCTGAGACACGGAAGCTTATCATAGTACCGACGTTTCCGAAGACAGCATCACGAACGGTATCACTCATCTGGGATATATACTGATTCGCTACAGTCAAATTAAGCCCGTATTTACGTGCTTCGGATAGAATGGTCGCGAAACTGTCTGTTGCAAAGTTCTGGAATTCGTCTACGTATAAATAGAAAGGACGTCTATCTTCAACATTTGGGATATCACTACGACTCATTGCTGCAAGTTGAATTTTTGTTACTAAGAAGGCGCCAAGAATTGCAGCATTGTCTTCACCGATAAGACCTTTAGACAAGTTGACCACTAAGATCTTACCCTCATCCATTATTTCGCGAATGTTAAAGGTACTCTTTGGTTGTCCAATTATATTACGAATAGTAGGGTTTGCTGTAAATGCACCGACTTTATTTAGAACAGGAGCAACGGCTTCCGAGGCAAATTTATCTTGCCAACTAGCGAACTCAATTTTCCAGAAGTTAAGGACAACCGTGTCTTTACAGTAGCTAAGAGTTTCTTCGCGGAACTTCTTATCTGTTAACATACGAGTTATATCGAGCATCGTCGTCTCTGGGCGGTCAAGTAGGGCCAGAATAGTGTAGCGAAGGATATACTCGAGACGAGGTCCCCAACTATCGACAAACATACGCTTAAGTACCCCTATCACCTCCGAGCTGATATTGGTTTTCATCGTAGGGTCTGTTACCTCAAGAGGGTTGAACCCAAGTGGAAATGCAGTATCTGCAGGGTTGAAATAAACGACGTCTTTTAATCTGTGTGCAGGAATGAATTTCATATTATTCACTGCAAAGTCACCATGCGGGTCGATAATTGCGTAGCCTTGGTTGTGATAGATATCAGATAGTGCAAAGAGTTCAAGAGTACCTGATTTACCTGCACCAGTTTGGCCAATAATATATATATGTCGTGATCGGTCTGATCTTAGCATACCAAATTGGTGATTAATGCCACGGAAATTTGTGAGTCCAAAAGCGCTGATGTTTTCATCGATAGCATCGTTACCAGTTATGACCGGCAATTTAGCAGGTGGTTCAGCGGTCTTGTTACTCGCCCATACTATGTTTGGCGTTTCTACGTTAGTGTGAGGTAAGTGAAAGACTGACGCGAGCTCTTCTATATTTAGAATAAAGCCTTTATCTGTAAACAAACGTGCATTGTATTGAGCAAGATCTTCTTTTTTAAAACTTGCATCGGCAATCTTAAAACCGTTCAAGTTAGTACTATTAAATTGCTTAAATGTACCAACAAGTGCCTGCATGCGTAGGCGTGCATTCGTCGTGCTTTCACCAAGGTATACTAGTCGTATTTTTACTTGATAGCCAAGTTTTGTGGCTTTCTTCTCAGCTTCAGCGATACGTGTTTTATCACGGTCGGATATTTCTTTTACAGCCGGTGCGCCACCTATCCCCTGTTCTGGTGGTTTCCATAAAGCCTCAAATAAGCCACCAACCCATCGCATATTAAAGCCCTCTCCTGTTAGTAAGGAGAACGATTTACCATTTTTTACAGATTTAATCCAAGTATCGGAAGATTTATGCCAATCGTCAGGTAATGGGCGCGCTAGTACTTGAATCCACAGCTCTTCTCCCGTCGACTCCATCTTGGCAAGGGTTCCTGTGATACCCGCAAGTGGATCTACTTCAAAACTTTGAAATGTCTTAATCGGAAGAAATTCACTGTCGCTGAGAACGACTTCACCGGTATAGACGACACTGTGTTGTCTCTCATGCGCTACGTAATCCTCATCTGCTTCATGAATTTGTACAGTTGGGTACTGAGAATAAATTTGACCTTCAACGAAGCTTTGCAGAGACCGAGGAACCCACACGTAAAAACGGATCTGTCCATTAACAGATGCAATTTCGAAACTTAGGTGCTCTTGAATACCGTGTGTCTCACGAAGTTCATCTTTGTCACGCAAAATACCGTGCAAGCTAGCAAAAAGTTGTTCCGCTGCAAGTTCGGACTTATCATTCGCTTTTGGAATTTCGAGAATCAGCAGAACGCTTTCAATCTCTTTTACGATGTCGATACGTTTATAATTACGCCACGTAAGGTACGCTAATATGAGTACGATCGGGAGCCAGACGTACCATTGAAGTAACAAATTTAATATCCACGACAAAATGCCCATGTTTACCTCTTATTGTCGCACCTTAGTGCGACCTTGGCAACTTATTTTACTGCCTGTTTGTCAAATGCGTAAGTTGCTTTTGATACGCGCTTGAACTGCGGTTTGCTTTGAAGGTTAAGTAGAATAGTTGTCTCTTTTACTTGACGACTTTTGAGAACGCGCTTAACAATTTCATCACGGTGGAGTGGCTCGCCTGCGCTTGTAAGAACGTCAGAGATAATATCTGAGACTGTTCCTTTTGAGAAGCCCCAGTTATCAAGCGCATATATACCACGCCCGATAAGAACGAATCTTTTATCTTTAATAAGCTCGTTGTGGATCGCCTGTGTTGTGACATCTTTTCGTTTGAAGTCACTTCCCTTAATAGCCCCAGCTATCTCTGAGAAATGCATAGGTTTACCATTCTCAGCGAGAATAACATAAATTTTATCACGGATGTTCTTTGGGTTAACTGTTGGCCACTTTGTAAGTCCCCAGCTATCTTTAAGATGTGCTAGGTGTTTGCTTGTGCTTGCAAGAGCACGAACATGATCAGGGTGTTCATGATTTAGTTGTGTGTGTAACTCTTCAATTTCAAGAGGTTGACCGTGCTTTTTAACAGTTTTAACTATTTCATCCACGTTCTGCTTGATCTTTTTTTCGTCACCATGTTCCTTGATGCCAATTGTATGGTGATAATTATCATTTTCACTGACAACAACGAGTTTTGGAGAGAGCTCTGAGACAAATGCAATATGTGCTCGGCTACGTGCATCACTTTTACTACCCATAAGTCGAGTTGCGACATCTTGAACGCGTCCAACGCGACCGTTTTCAGATAGATCACGGATAAGTACACGTTCTACTTCGTGCACAGCTGGGACCTTATTATCTTCACCGGCGATCTTAAGACGGATGAGGATAGCTTTTTCAAGCTGACGAACACGCTCACGTGTGATACCAAGAAGATCACCGATTTGCTCGAGGGTTTCACGTCGATCAAACAGACCAAATCGTCGTGTAATGATTTCACGTTCACGATCTTGTTCGATCGTAGCCAAGATTCCATCGACAGCTAGTTTTAGCTGAGCAGTGGTGTCGATTTTGTTCGTTTCGTCCATCTTTTATCTAATCCTCTCTAGATCTTGCGTAGAAAGTTACTTTATTATATATCTAACATTGATTATAAAACAATGTATATTTAATGTCAAGTATTTCCCCTTGTTTAGACAATTATAGCATACAATAGACGCTTATGGTAAATAGTGTCCTATGACTTTATTAAAAAAAGCGATATTGTATAGTTCGTATACAATATCGCTAATAAACAGAGGTGAAATCTATTTTTTTGTTGAAGTCCTTCGTTTTGTAGTTGTCTTTTTTCGAGTTGTTATTTTGCGAACTGGTCGTTTTTTGGACGCTGGAGCAGCCGCTAGGAGTTCCTTTGCTTGATCATGAGTAATAGTTTTTGGCTCAGTTCCTTTAGGGATCTTTGCATTCTTGTCTCCATCAGTGATGTATGGTCCGTATCGTCCATTTAGAACTTTGATGCCATCCCCAAAATCACTTATATTTTTCTCAGCTTCAGCCTGAACCTTAGCTAGGTAGAGATCCTTAGCTTCATCTAGGGTAATAGCATGTGGATCAAGTGGTTTTATACTTACAAATAGCTTATCAACTTGTATATATGGTCCAAATCGGCCTATATTTGCTTTAATCTCAAACCCATCATCTGTTTTTCCTACTATTCGAGGTAATTGAAACATTACGAGCGCTTGTTCTAGTGTGACCGTTTCAATCTTCGCTCCAGTTGGGAGTGGCGCAAATCGAGGCTTGTCGCTTTCGTCTTCAGTGCTACCCATTTGTAGCATTGGACCATAACGGCCGAATCTCGCAACGACTGGTTTGCCTGATTTTGGATCTATACCTATTTCTCTAGACTGAGCAACAGAAGCTCTGTCGATTGTTCCAGATTTTTCAATCAGTTCATGAAATGGAGTATAGAAACTTTGTAACATTTCATTTCGATCTAATTTGCCTTCTGCGATTTGGTCAAAGTATTCTTCGACATTTGCTGTGAAGTCATAATCAACAATTTTGTCGAAGTGGTTTGTGAGGAAATCACTCACTACTTGGCCGCTTGGTGTTGGAATTAATTTACCACGATCAGACCCTGTTTTCTCTGAAACGATATCTCTTACTACGTCACTACCTTTTACGGTTAGAGTAATAATTTCTCGAGGCGTACCTTCTGCCTCACCTTTTTCAGCGTAGCCTCTTACCTGCACGGTATTAATAATCGTAGCGTAAGTTGATGGTCTTCCTATACCAAGTTCTTCTAATTTTTTTACGAGTGCACCTTCTGTAAATCGAGCAGGAGGTCGGGCGAATGTTTGGCGAGCGTTAGCTTCGTCGAGAATAAGTGCTTCTCCGCTTTTGACTGCTGGCAAAATGTCGGCATCTTTTTTACTACCGCCGTAGACTTTAAGAAATCCGTCAAAGATGATAACTTCACCTTTTGCTTCAAATACTTCAGTCCGTGTACTTATGTTAATTGTTACAACTGTTCTTTCAAGTTTTGCAGGTGACATCTGACTTGCAAGTGTACGAGTGCGAATGAGATTGTATAGTTTTTGGTCATATTCATTGCTACTGCCACGTTCAAGACGCATATCTGTTGGGCGAATTGCTTCATGAGCTTCCTGAGCACTTGCATTCTTCGTTTTGAATTGACGTACCTGGCTATACTCTGGTCCATACGCTGAAGTGATAAAGTCTTTTGCGCTAGCAATTGCTTGCCCGCTTAGATTCATCGAGTCCGTACGCATGTAGGTTATCTTACCTTCTTGGTATAATTTTTGAGCACTCGACATTGTTGCTTTAGATCCAAATCCTAGCTTGCTATTGGCATCTTGCTGAAGCGTACTGGTTGTAAAAGGAGCGCCAGGATTTCTAGTTGATGGACTTGTTGTGACATTAGAGACTTGGAAGTTTGCTCCAGTAAGCGATTCCAAGAATGTATGAGCTTCCTGCTCTGTATCAAATCGCTGTGGTAATTCAGCTTTGAATTCGTCGCCTTTATTTGTAAAGAGTGCCGTCACTTTAAATTGATATGAACCTTCGAAAGACTCAATTTCACGCTCACGCTCAACGAGCAGACGTACAGCCGGAGACTGGACGCGTCCAGCGGATTTTCCTCCAGGTACTTTTTGCCACACTACTGGAGATAGTTCGAAACCTACGAGACGATCAAGAATTTGTCTGGCTTGTTGAGCCTTCACTAAACTCATATCGACAGTTCGGGGATGCTTAATAGCCTCTTCTATGGCAGATTTTGTGATTTCATGAAAAACGATACGTTTTGTTGTTATCGGATCAAGATTCAAAACTTCACAAAGATGCCAAGCGATTGCCTCACCTTCTCGGTCTTCGTCGGTTGCAAGCCAGACTTCATTCGCTGTCTTAACTGCTTTACGGAGTTCTGCGACAGTTTTCTTTTTTTCTGCATCAATTTCATAGGTCGTTTTAAAACCATTTTTTACATCGATTGGTGGAGTACCGTCTTTGGTCTTTTTTACGATACCGCGGATATGCCCTACGCTTGAGAGTACAGTAAAAGCACTACCGAGATACTTCTCGATTGTCTTTGCTTTTGCAGGTGACTCTACGATAACGAGGTTCTTGCTCATAATTATATTCCTTGTGCTTGTTAGCTAAACACAATGGTTGATTGTACGCAAGTTTTTTAATTTTGTAAAATTTACCCCTGAAATCGGAAAAGCGGCCACCTTGTAGGGTGACCGCTGCTCCCAGGGATTTCTCCTTGGTAAAGCATCTACCTTTTTTATCGAGTGTAGATCTCGAACCTACCTCAGTTCGGCATGTAGCGGCCGCAGAGGGTCAGCGAGGTGATACCGGCATTCGCGAAGTTCTTCGTTGCCAGGTAGAACCCTGCGGGGTCCTTCGCATCTTCCGGTACGTTCACCGGAATGGTTTTGTTCACGATAGCCGAAACGGTCAACGGAGTCCCCTGGAAGGAGACCGTCATACCGAGCTTGCTTCTCGTGACAGTAATGTTGGTTCCGTCGAGTGTGACGGTACCGCCGATCGTCAGACGAGCTGTGGTGCCACTCTTGTCACAGCTCAGAACACCTCCGGTGCCCTTCACCAGATAGGGCGTGTAGCCTTCCTGGGGAAAGAGCTCCATGGGACCGGCGACAACGGGTGTCGTCGAGACCTTGGAGGGGCTCGGGGCCGGTGCGCTCGAGTTCGACGAGCAACCGGAAACGAGCAGAATGATGATGGTGGCCACGCCTGCCATCAGGGGCACTGCGAGTTTTTTGCTCACTTGCGGACTATGTCATATTACGTATTATTAGTCAATAATTTTTCTATGCTCCTACCGCAAAGTGGAATGTCATCATAATGTCATTAACTTTAAAAATGGAAAAACCGCCGTTCAAATCGAACGGCGGCGGTTCCCACCACAACAGAATTTAGCCTAAGGCTGCGGCTCTGTCATACCGCCTTGTGGCTACACGCTAGCTGCGCAAAGTGGCGATCCGAGGACCGACTTCACGTAGGGAGCGAGTTCATCCACGCTTCCGATTCCGATCATCTTGCCCGGATCGGAATCCAGGCGGTGGGCTATGATCACTGCCATGTGGCTGGGATCGACGGTCCCGGGTGTGACGACCATCACCAGGATGCACTTGGCACCGAGCGGGCCGACGCCGATGTACCCCTTGCTGAGGTACCGGTCCTTTGGTGCGAAGATGTCGTCTACGCCGAACGTCTTGGCGACGGAGTCCATGCCGGGCAGCTTTTCGCCGCTCGACAGGGTCTTGACCAGGTCGGTACCCGGAGGTACCTTGTCTGCCTGGACGAAGTCCGCGACGATGATCTTGTCTTTCGACTGCGGTACTGACGGCGACGGTGTCGCCGTTGTCGTGCTGCAGCCCGTCACCAGGACGATGCTGAACAGCATGAGGGCGGCCACGCGCACCCTCGTAAAACTCCACTTGCGGGGGGTATTCACGATATATATTATATCACACTATTTATATAAAAGCAATAAGATACCGCTATTGACGGTAGTATTACTACGCTGCATAATGATTTAAATCAGTCAGTTGAGTGGAGTAATTCAATCCTGACCGGTACTTTGACAGTTAGGTAATTATAAACTCCGGTCTGATCTGCATTGAACGTGCTTCAAGATAGATCAGACCGGAGTGAGAACACTTCGGCAGACAGAAAGAGGTATCTTTTATGTTCGTTTCGACCCGTACCACGCGCTCCGGTCCAAGCCCTCAAGGCCGAGGACGCAGTGCGCGTCTTGGCAGGCGAAGAAAGGTTGCGAGGAACCGTACGGCGGGATTGCTCCTGGCGCTGGCGCTTGTCTTCGGCTTCCTGACGGTGTCCGCACCGGCAGCAAGCGCCTCGACGGTGACGATGAAGGCAGCAAGCATTCGCCCTCTCGCCGTCCTGTACTGGGACATCAACTACAAGGGGCACAGCAAGCTGCTGTCAGCCAGTCCCGATCAAGGCAACTGTGATTCGAGCGGGTACAAGCGTCGGTTCGCTGCTTTCGATGAAGAGCACCTGAACATCTCATCGATCGGCAAGCTCGCCGGCCCGGGTATCCGCTGCAACCACGTCATCGTGAACACGATGAACTACCTCGGACAGGTCGGCAGTGTGTGCTTCTCGGCAAGGCTGCCGGTAGCAAATGTGGGTAGCAAATGCAACGACGCGGTCGGTCAGATCACGACATTCTTTGACGGGCAACTCTGACCATAGCTGTGCCGAAGATGTTCGCCGATCGGTAGAAGATTCAGGATCGGCTTTAAGGCTGGTCTGCGTCAGCGAGAGCTGAAGTAGCGGCCCGAAATAGTCCTGATCCATCCTCCTATGTAGAGCGAGTACCCTGCCAGGTAGTACTGGGTACTCGCTCTCGTAGGATGGGTGACAACAGTGTACTACGGAGCGAGAAAGCCGGTTACGAAAGTGATGGATCTCGTCAATAAGCACGTATAATTACCTATCTGTCGATATTTTAATCGATGACATTTAACGCCAAGTGGCGTTTTTATTTGTCACAGTTACTTTCGAAGTTAGTTGTTATGAGGCTATTATTTCCTTCAATCCTATAAAATGTCGCTCTAGTAATAGGAATAAATGCTCTTTTTGAAACGTTTAGCTGGGTTATTTTGATTTTACGAGTGGTCGTCCGTTTGTCTTTATGAGGAGTGATACGAGGAGCCCACTTACTGCGACGATACATATCGTAATAATTGTCATTAGGATAGGCTGATACAGAAACCATGACGGGACAAGACGCGTGGGCACTACGATGACTCCTATGAATGCACCTAAAAGTCCAAAATAGCTTCCGAGCATAAATGCTTTATGCGCATTTATGTCGCCTCGACGCGCATTGTAAATACCAGCACAGATACTAAAAATTGTCCAAAGCGCGAGCCCTCCTAGGAAAATATCTATTGGCTCATGTGTCTTAATGATAAATAAGCCGCTGATGGATACGAAGAGCATCATATAAGCCCATATACGCCCGACTGCTCGGTGGATTGTATCACCTCTCACGGTTCTTATTGCGTTGAATGTGCCGAGGACGAGGGTAGATGTAGCGATGACCGCATGGAGCACGATAACAATAGTCCAGGGAGCATGCATTATGTAGTAATGATATCATAGCCGTGCATCACAATAGACTATTAATTTGTAGAAAACCTGTCTCGTAAGTATATGGTAAGCAATGATATATATTTGATCGAATAAAATATATTATTTATATAATGCTTTTGTTTTAAATACAATTGATTTACTTATCTGTTAGCAGTTCGTTCCATCTGACACATTAACATTGATTTTTATTATTATATGTGTCAGTAGGTATTGACTTAATACGAAATACGTGCTAATATGATAAACGATTGATTGCTTCTGCGAGAACAATCAAACGCACCTTATACCCCCTATTCTAACTTATGTTAGGTTGTATGCAATGTGCTTACCAGTATCTACCCTCCACTGATAAGCCTAGAAAGCATTGCATATATACTAACCCCTTTCACCAGCGGATATCTGCGTTTACACGAGATGATCACGCCTGCCCCCGGGTGGGTGAAAGGGCAAAACGGCGCCAGGTGATGCCCACCCTTACCTGGCGCTTTTTTGTTGGAATTTTTTATGGCGTATAATTTGTTTAACTGTCGATATAAATAAGTACTATCGAGTCTATTAGTTGTTACAATAGATATATTCTATGTCAGATAAACCGAATATGATGCATCCTAACCATCCACTGCGCATATTCGCAATTTCTGGCATTCTCACTATTATCATCGGTGCTATTTTTGGAATAATAAGTGGTCTCGATGCGCTGTGGTTATTTATCGTTCTTGCAGTTATGGAAGTAACATTCAGCTTTGATAATGCTGTCGTTAACAGCCGAATACTCATAAGATTGTCTCCACTTTGGCAAAAGCTATTTTTAACCGTAGGTATATTTATTGCAGTATTCGTGGTTCGATTTGCTCTTCCTATTCTTATAGTGATGGCTGCTACGAGCTTGGATTTTGCTAGTGTTGTGAACTTGTCATTAAATGAACCGGCAAAGTATAGTGAAGCGCTACATAAAGCTGCTCCTGTTATTGATGCTTTTGGTGGAACGTTTTTACTGATGATTGGGATTAATTATTTTCTTGACCGTGATAAGGTAATTCATTGGCTACATCCTTTAGAAAGACGACTAGTCCTGCTCGGGAAAGTGAAATTTATTAAGCCGATTATTATGATTTTAGTCGCTTCTTGTATATATCTGACTGTCGATCAGAAACTTCAACAAATAGTCCTTATATCGAGTCTTGTAGGTATTATATTGCACATTGGGCTTGAGTCTATGGGGCATTACTTTGAACAGTCTATGACAAGAAAAAAATCAAGTATGACAGCGACTCACTTAGTAGGATGGGCCGCATTTGCGTCGTTTATGTACCTCGAAGTACTCGATGCTTCTTTTTCATTTGATGGCGTTATTGGGGCATTTGCGATCACAGATAATATTGTTCTTATTGTAGCCGGGCTAGGTGTTGGCGCACTCTGGGTTCGTTCGATGACTGTCTATTTAATGCGCTCGGGAACGCTCGCAAAATATCGATATCTTGAGCATGGAGCTCACTGGGCCATTTTTGCCCTAGGTACTGTCATGCTCATCAAGCTATATCACATTGAACTTCCGGAATGGGTTACTGGGTCTCTTGGATTAGTTTTTATTGTGACGGCAGTTATTAGTAGCATTATTGAAAAAAGACGTCAGACAAAAACTTCATAGGACCGTATGATATGATAAAAAGCATATGACAATCGTCTACTTACTCTCTGCAATTCTAGCTGGTAGTGCGATATCTCTGCTCGGAGGTGCGCTTCTTTTACGCGCAAAAAAACAGCGGCGTCGAGCGCTTTTGATCACATTACCGTTTGGTGCTGGTGCATTATTAGCTGCAGCGTTTTTTGATTTACTACCCGAGTCGTTTAACAGAGGTGTTCCACGTACGATGCTTCTTTGGGCTCTTGCTGGCTTCACTATCTTTTTTGTTTTAGAACGATGTGCCACTTGGTTTCATCATCATCACGAACACGATCAGGATGTGAAGAATAAGGGTCAACGCCGGCTTATTGTCGCTGGAGATATTATGCATAATGCGATTGATGGTCTTGCGATCGGAGCGGCATTTTTAGTGAGCGTGCCAACTGGAATCATTACCACTCTTGCAGTAAGTGCTCATGAAATTCCTAAAGAGCTTGGCACATTTGCAATGCTGCTTTCTCGTGGCTGGAAAGACTCAACTGTTCTTATTGCAAATATTTTAACGGCAATTGCTACTGTCATTACAGCACTTCTCGTATACCTCGCTGGCTCAGATCTTAACTTACCTGTCGGTCCTCTTTTAGCACTTACTGCTGGATTCTTTATCTACGTTGCTGCGAGTGACATTATTCCAGACATACACGAGCAACCACGACGTATAGGCACGATACAGGCAGCCGTACTCGTATTTGCGATCGGACTTGTCGGTACGGTCGTGACGCTACTAGGGGTGTAAAGTATTCACTACATAAATCACCTCTTTAAATGATATAATAGTAGCACAAACTTCAAACACAAAAAAATATGACAGAAATCCTTTTACTCATCGGTGGCTTTTTTATGGGCGTAATGAACGCTATTGCTGGAGGTGGTATTCTTCTTGGTTTTCCAGTGCTACTCGGAGCTGGGTTATCGCCGCTTGTTGCTAATGCGACTGCAAATATTGTAGGCCTCCCAGCATCCCTCAGTTCTGCGTATGGATACAGAGCATATATTAGAAAAGTTCCTCGCATGTATCTTCTTTTACTTGTCCCCTGCTTTCTCGGTGCGATAGTAGGCTCTTTACTCCTCCTTCATACACCGACAACTGAATTTCTTCGACTTGTTCCGTGGTTAGTAGCTTTTGCGGTCATTCTTTTTACCGTGCAGCCGTATCTTCACTTCCATCTCCACAAGACAATCAAGAAAAAGCAACATCACCTTATTCCTATACTCTCCCTGTCTCTTGCTATAGCAGTTCTGTCTATATATGGAAGTTATTTTGGTGCTGGTTTTGGACTGATCATGTTAGCATTTTTGGGTCTTACAAAACTTCACGATATTCACCAAATGAATGGGCTAAAGAACCTGGCAGCTGCGACAATATCTCTTACGACGATCATTATCATTTTTCCAAGCGGGCTTATTAATTGGCAGACGGGCCTTATCATGGCAGTCGGCTCTACAATTGGTGGGTATTATGGTTCAAAGATCGCACAGCGTGTTTCCTCACATGCTCTGAGGGTCGCTGTTATTTGTATCGGTTTTGTTACTGCGACGTACTTATTTATTCATACAATTTAAATAACATCAGCTTCAGGGAGTGCTTTTACTGTGTGATGTGTGAGGGTACCTGTAACGAAAAGATTGATGATGCCATGGGCAGATTTAGTGATATCAGTTAATGCGACTTCCTCGTCCGCTGTAAACTTACCAAGAACAAAATCAGCGTCGCCGACAAGCGAGCGTTTGTCATTTGCTATACCAACACGAAGACGAGCATAGTCGGTGCCGATATGGGCATTTATTGACTTTATTCCATTGTTTCCCGCATCAGAACCATCTTGTCTTGTCCGAAGTGTTCCAAACGGAAGTGCAAGCTCATCATGTATAACGAGAATTTGATCATTTTCAATTTTATAAAAGGCTTTAATAGCACTCGCGGCTTCACCTGTTGAATTATAAAAAGTTGTTGGTTTAAAGAGCAGTATCTTTTCGCCTTTGATCATCAACTCTGTGTATTCCGATTTAAACTTTGTTTTCGTCTGCCACTGCGCATCATGTTTTGCTGCATAGGTATCAAGCAGGAAAAAGCCCACATTATGTCGTGTGCCATTATATTGAGACTCTGGATTGCCTTGAGCGATAATGATTTTCATTACAGGTCTAAGTATAGACCATTGACAATGTATATAAAATAAAGCATTGTACTACTAGTCTTCACCCTACTGAAAGGACTGTAAGATGAACCTGCACGTTAACTTCATACTGCTCGTGGCCGCACTTGCTATACTGGGCTTTGCAATCATCCTTTTCAGGATGAAAACAAATGTCGGCGTCAAAGTGATGGACGACCGTCTGAAAGTACTGCGGTACTCTCAGCGCGCCGTTGCTACCTGTCTGGTATGCCTGGCGCTTGCTCTTGCGCTGTTCGGCTGTGGTGGTGGACCGGATAATGTCCTGACTGTTATTGGGATCTTTCTGGTCGTGGGCGCTGCGCCGCCTGCAGTCAGTGGAGTCGCCGCATTAATACTGTTCACGAATCTCCGAAAAGACGAGAACAGTGATCAGTCGACAGGGCTGTAGGGAAAACTTGTGTGCGGCAAGATGTGTCGGGGTGGTATCGTAAGATACCGAACCGTCACCGCACAAAGTTTTTTATCTGCCGCTCAACATGCGGATATTTTTTTGTCTATTGTTCTTGTTCTGGAGTACGAGCGAGCTTAAGTCGTAGTTCTTCTTTAGCTGCTTTAGATTTTTTCGTAACTGGTTCTTTGCCTTCTGCAATACGAGCTTTATTAGCTTTAATCTGTTTTTCATCACGGAAGCTGAAACGAATAGGCGTTCCCGCAAAATTGAATTCTTCACGAACAAGACGTTCGAGATAGCGCTTATATGACCAGTGGATAAATTTAAGATTTGAACCATAAATAACAAACCATGGTGGTGACATATCTGTCTGAACCATGTAACGCAGTTTTGGATGCGTGTTTTTAAGGCCTGCAGGCGGATGTCGCTGAATTGCAGTCTGGAGAAGATCGTTTAAGACACGTGTCTTACATTCGGTCTTGCGACGTGCATCGATATCAAGTGCAAGATCAAATAATTTCGTGACATTCTGTCCCGTAACGCTACTTGTAAAAATAAGTGGAGCCCAGGGAGTAAACTTAAATGTTCGGCTAATAGTTGGTGCAATTGCATCCCTAGTATAAGCATCCTTACCTTCGACACTGTCCCACTTGCTTATGACGATCGCCATTCCCTTACCTGCCTCGTCGATAATACCAGCAAGACGCTGATCTAATTGTGTATTAAGCTCGTTTGCATCCATGAGGAGGAAACAAACGTCTGATTCCTCAATAGCTTGAAGTGTACGTAGAACGGAGAATTTCTCGATACCGACTTCTTGCTTACCTGGTTTACGCATACCAGCAGTATCAAGAAGTTCAATATCTCGGCCACCATATCGAACTGAAATGCGGTTCACATCACGAGTTGTACCTGCAATGTTTGCAACAAGTGCCTGTTGCTTACCGGCAAGTGCATTGAATAAGTTTGACTTACCAACGTTTGGTCGTCCAATAAGTGAAACCCTGAGAACATCATCAGGTGTTTCTTCATGTGCCGCAGGAATCATGCTAACAATTTCATCGAGTAACTCTTCTGTACCCTGATTGTGCTCAGCTGAAGTTCGGAGAATTTGTTTTATACCGAGTCGTTTGAATTCGTCACTCGGAAGACTCTCTTTAAGATCAGATTTATTAGCGATAAGAATAACTGGCTTTTTACTACGAAGTGCTTTTTTGGCAACAACTTTATCTTGGTCGCTGGCATACTGACTACTATCAATTACAACTAAAATAACGTCAGCTGCATCAGCGGCTTCAGTAATTTGTTCCTGGATTGATGCTTCAAAATCATCGTTAGGATCTTTAAGACCGGCTGTATCGACGAGCCAGAACGTGTGATATTTGTATTCGACGCGGCCAAGTACGTTGTCTCTTGTCGTACCCGCTTCTCGTGCGACAATTGCCTGCTGAGATTGGACGAGACGATTAAAAAGCGAACTCTTACCGACGTTCGCTTGACCAATGATCGCAACTGTTGGAAGTTTTGAAGCCATAACTTGTTCGATTATAACAGATGTCAATTATATTGACAATGTTAATTTGTAATAGTATAGTATGTAAGATTATGAGTCAGACGAATGAAACGAAGCCACCATTTCAAGATGCTACGGAACATGTAAATCCTAGCTTTGATAATGCGCGTCGCGTTGAGATGATATTTGATAGATTACATTTTCAGAAATTACTTGAATTTGTTAATACAGTCTCCTTAAAAAAGGACCTCGTCGCAAGACGATAAGATTATCGAGTGTGGGAGTCAAGTAGCTCGGCTGAAAGCTCGACATTCCTTCGGATAATCGAGCTGCGTGTATCCGTGAATAAATTTGTTTACACTAGGTTTGGGTGCTTTACTCTGTATCGGATGCTCTGCCTAAGATATGTTTTGCGCTAATGAGTACTATTATAAAATGGAGCACAGCAAGAGAAGGAACCCATAGAATGTATGTATAATTACCTATCCAGCTACTTAGCCATAGACCGACCATAATCGCAATAATGACACCATAAGTAAGCCAAAATAGCCGCAATAAACCTCCAAAATAAGAAAACTGTCTATTAACAAATCCCACCCAAGCTATAATTAAGAACACTAATCCAAGCCCAAGGATAAATGAGAAGAATACGATACTCATGGTTGCGCCACTATCACTAGGATTACTAAACCACCATACATTGAGACTTTGAGCGAATCTAATGATCAATCCAAATAATACACTACCATATACAGCTATATTGAGCGCTGGGTATTTTGGCCACTTCCGACGGAATGATTTTTGACGTAATTTATCATCCATTTCTCTCTGCGCGTAGGTTTTTGGTTTTGGATATAGCGCAGTAAGGTTAGACCGATCTGCGTCACTCAGCTTAAATGATTTAGTTTCGTACACGTCTGTTTGAGCGTAATGAGAAATCTTTGGTTTATCGGTCATACATAAAACTCACTATATTACTCATCTCGAATATCGCGTATCGGTGGGCGCCGTGCATTTCTAATAAGTGGCTGAATACTGGCCACTATGCCGATTATAAATATTGAACCAATGGTAACCGGTAGAAGCGGTGATCCGAGGTTGAAAAGGCTGAACATTGGAGCGCCATCAACAATACCAAAGGAAGTCACGGCAATATCTGTCAGTTTTTGAGCGTACACATAATTGACGGCGAGCGCGGCTACAATGCCTAAAACCGTCGAAACCACAGCAATCCTTAGAGCTACCAGCAAGATGTACATGAAGTAAACAGCAGTCACATCACTGCGTTTTGCCCCCATTGCTCGGTACACTGCCGTCTCTTTACGGTTCTCTGCCATGATGCGTGATACCGTAAACCAGATGATTATCGCCGCCATTGCTAGGGCAACCGGGAAGGCAATCGCTGCGATTCGGGTAAATAGTTTGCTGACCTCATCTAAAATCAGGTAGTTTGAGCCATAAGGGCTGGCGAAAAATCTCTTGTCACAATTTGATGCGGATACTGAACACGTTTCATTAGTTAAGAATGTCCGTGCGTTATTGACAGTAGTAAATTCAAGAACATGTGAGACAAAATCATCACTACTGTCTTGCGGCAATGCTGCGCTTTTGTCCTGTATATCGTCAATTTTCAACGATGTCGGCAATGCACTGTACATTTGAATCGGGATATCAAGCGTCGATGAGTAATTATCTTTCGACACGAGTAGGCTCTTAACATACTCATCAATACCCTTTGTGTAGTCGACATATGACTGGGCATATTTGATGCCAACAATCTGGAATGTAATCAGGCGATGCTGTGGCGCTATGTATGTACCAAGTTTTTTCTGATTAGTTTGAGTATTACGGTCAGCCTGTTTTTCACCAATAGTGCGTGTATCCTGTTTGATAACAACATCACCACAGGCTGTCGTTGGATAATCATAAATAAGGCTTGGTTTTATGTAACTTGCATTGCTTTTGTTATTTTCCATGTCAGCATAGTCACTTTGAATTTTTTGAAGTAGTGCTTGCTCCGTAGAGTTACGATGGCAAACTTGATAGGTCTGGCCATTCAATTTTGTCTGTATGGACTTCAACCATGAACGCTTATCACTAGCAGTATCAGGTTCTTTGCCGATACCAACCTTTGTACCAAACATCGAAGCAGCTTCCTGGGCGGAAACGACCACCGGTATGCCCTTTAAGGTTGTTGTATTCGATGTGAGTACATAGCGACTAAGCAGATTTTGGTCCGTGAAAGCGTAATAACCATTGTGGATAGCATTGATATAATAGCCATAGGGTGTTGAATCTCCAGATTTTTGATCCGAATCGCCAAAATTTTCTTTGCCATTTTGTACAAGGCGAAGATCAGGTAGTGACGCAAGGAGAGCTGTCTTATCAACAATGTAGTAGCCGCTTGCTCCATACTTGCTCCCCGCTTTTTTTAGGTCGCTAAATTTGTTAGTAGCTGTTTTTGCATATGCATCAAATTTCTGAGCGTTAAGTGCCGTGATGACTGGCGATGAGAAATTGATCCTAACTCGCTGTTCCTCTGGAAGCGTCTTTGACGCTGTAGCATCAGGAGTAAGGGCTGAGATTTCGATCGATGCGTCATATGTGAGGCCAAGCGACTTGTATTTATCACGTAGGGTCTGATAATACTGTTGCTCGAACTCTTTTATTTCACGAATATTTTCCAGACTTGGTGGGTTTGAATAGTTTACGTCTGTAAATGGTATATTTGGAGAAACATTGACAAGATAGCGGTCATTGCCAGCCCTTTTTACAAATTCAGAAGCACTTTTTTCTGCACCAGTAAAGACGATGACTACTGTAATAAGTGCAGCAAATAGAAGACTGGCGACAATAATGGAGGTAATTAGTACTGCACGTTTGGAGCGGAGTTTTGTTTGGGCGAGCTTCAATGAATATGATGGTCGAATCATACAATAGTCCCATCCCTGAGCTCAATTACTCGATCAGCCTGACGAGCGATACTTGCGTCGTGCGTCACAACGATGATGGTCGTGCCAAGGCTATCACGAATACTACGAAACAACTCAATAATAGAATTACCATTGGCAGAATCAAGATTACCAGTAGGCTCGTCTGCCAAAATAATACGAGGGTTATTGATAAGCGCGCGTGCAATAGCAGCACGTTGAATCTGGCCACCCGAGAGTTCTTTTGGGAAATGATTAGCGCGTTCGGATAATCCAACCTGTTCTAGGAGAAGCTTTACCTTGCTGTTGATATCTTTCTTATTTTTATTCGTGAACATGGCAGGAACTGCAAGATTATCTTTTAAGCGCAAGAACGGCTGTAAGTAAAACGACTGAAAGATAAAACCTATAGCCTTCTGCCGCAGCTCACTGAGTGCGTTATCGCCAAGATTAGTTGTTTCTTTTGATTCAACTCTCACGATTCCGTGTGAAGGTTTTTCTAAGCAGCCAATTATTTGCAAAAGTGTACTTTTACCACTTCCACTAGAACCTGTAATAGCAACAAATTCGCCTTTGCCTATCGAAAAAGTGACATCCTTGAGTGCATCAACAGTATTTCTTCCAAGTTTGTATCGTTTTGAAACACCCTGAACTGAAATGATTTCTTCTAAGACTGAGCTATTGGACACACCATTATTATGACTAACTCTCTTTTGCCGTTGAGCTGCGTATATAAAAAGTGCCGAACTAGCCTCAGAAGCGTCACCACTAAACAGTGAGAGAAACTCTTCTATTTTATTGTCTTGAATATTTGTCATGCTCTTTGCGTGCTTCATAGCTAAACGTTCTTATGGCTATTATAGCAGACGGATATATAGCCTAAGTCGATATGCTGTCCGTAATACCAACTATTAACATCGTATAATTTGGGATGTCTGGAGAAAATCTTCAGACATTCTTAGTAGAAAGGGCTCGTCATGAGTCTTAAGAAAAGGTTTGCAACTGGCCTTTCGGTCACTGCACTCGTGATTAGTGGACTGTTCCTGGCACCTGCTGCCGCGAACGCCACACTCAATCCACACCAGCTCGACCAAGGAGACTTCACGGCCTCCTGCATGGCACAGTACGGACAAGCTGGTTGGGCAGCCAAGCTGAAAGGTAACACGCCCTACAACGCCTACAGCTGGAAGTGCGTCTACAACAACTCCACGAACAGCGCTTCGTGGAGAAGCGTCGATGTCAACTCCTACTGCCAGGCGCACTGGAGCGTTTACGCTGCTACGCGCAGCTCGAGCGACCCCAACTCCTGGTACTGCCAGGGCTACTAGGAATAACCCCCGGTTCTCTTCGTGAGGGCAGGGGGATTTCCATATCTAAGCCTCTCCATCTAGCTAATCTCAATAATTTTGATGTAAAAAAAGAAAGCTCGTGTTTTCTCGTAAGAAGCATGAGCCTTCCGAGTTGATTATACCAGATGCTATCTAGTGAGCAGGTTATCTATAATATGATCCACCATTTCAACCACAGTTGCGTCTAAAGGATATGGAGCCTGAACTGTCGTGAATATTCCGGTTGATAAATCAGAATAGATTAGTTGCAATCATAACGGTGAGCGTGGCTTTGGTTCACTGAAGTTCGAGGGGTAGAAGATCTTATGGAAGATCGACTACCGTGACCAAGATCTTAAGTAATAGCGTGATCCGCTCGACAAAGCGTGCGGCCGGGCACTAATGGTGGTGTTGAGGAGTATTTGGCTTCTCTGTCCTGAGTAGGACGAAAAACTGCTCACAAATATAACCTACTATGAAAAATCAACTGGAACACTATATAAAAATCATGTCTATAATGGCGTGATTTCTTTTATTTTAGTTATATCACCTAGCGCATATCAACGGTTTCGTACTCACCTATCTTCATATCACCAAGTGAATAACTACCAAAATTAGTCCTGTGGAGTTTCACAACATCATAGCCAAGGCTACCAAATGTGCGGCGAATTTGACGATTGCGACCTTCATGCATTGTCACGCGCCATCGCTTACTATCTCCCTCTATCATACGTTCAAGAGACAGCTTACTCGGTCCGTCTTCTAGTGTTACCCCATAATCACTGATCATTTGTTGGTGAAGCGCAGCAAGCGCAGGATCAATCTCGCACTCATAGACTTTTGTCTTTATGAATTTAGGATGAGTCATTTGATACGCAAAGTCACCATCGTTTGTTAACAGAATTAGACCTGAGCTTTTTCGGTCGAGGCGACCAACTGGCTTTAGAGTACGGTACTCATCAGGTAGAATATCGTAAATGGTTGGACTATCTCCCTGCTGCCGGCGAGAACATACATAGTTAATAGGTTTATTAAAGGCAATGTACTGAAATTTAGTATTTTTGCCAAGAAGTTTATGGTCCACAAAGATGTTATCGTCATCTTTAAAACGCGCACCAAGCGTTGCCATGACATCCCCTATGTGTACGTGTCCATCATCAATAAGGTTATCTGCTTCACGTCGAGAAATTCCTAATTCGAGAGCGAGGTGTTTATTAAGTCTATTTGTTGCAGGGTTATCTTGATTCATATCCCTACAAGTATAGCATTATTGCTGAGGTGGCTGAGCACCGAAAGGACTTGGGATAGTAGGTGGAGTCGGACGAGGGGTTTCCTCGAACTGTATACCTGGTAATTGAGGCGTTTGCGCTACTGCTGCTGGAGCAGCGGATACAGGCTGAGGAGAAGGCTGTTGCTGGACTGGTTGTTGCATCTGAGGTGGTGCTACTGGTGTTGGTTGACTCACTGGTGAGAAAGTTGGCGCAGGTGCTGGAGCTGCAGCAACTGGTTGTGGAGTAGGTGTAGCATTATTAAGTTCCTGTGAAATGAGGGCAGCCATATCCTGAACAGCAACGTCTGGAGTGATAGGATGGATGACTCTTTCACCAAGATTAGCAGGCCTCGCAGTTGAAAATGGAGCAGTTGGCTGAGGTAAACTATTTACGACGGGTGTTGGTTGACTCACTGGTGAGAAAGTTGGCGCAGGTGCTGGAGCTGCAGCAACTGGTTGTGGAGTTGGCGCAGGTGCAAATTGCTGTACAGGCTGAGGTGAAACTGGCGCAGGCTGTGGGGCTTGGGTAGTTGCTGGAGCAGGTGCGGGACGCATAGCAGTTGGAGCTGGCGCAGCACCAAATGCTTGAGCCGAAGGATGGCTTATTGGTGCATCACCGAGTACATCATGAACAGTACGAACAACATCCTCTATACCAACTTGGGATTTTACAAGGTATCTATCTGCACCGAGTGCTTCACCTCGTGCTCGTTGATCTTCGGAGCTAAGAGCAGTCATCATAATAACTTTGATATCTTTTGTTTCAGTTGTTGAACGAAGGATATCCAGCATATCGAAGCCGCTAATTTTCGGCATCATAACATCGCTAACAATTAATTGTGGTCGTTCTTTTATCGCCATTGCAAGTGCTGCTTCACCGTCACCGGCTGATACGATGTCATAACCCTCTGCGAGGAGTCGAACACCATATATCTCGCGCAGACTCTTGTCATCTTCTACCAGGAGTATTTTGGTCATATTATCCTCTATTGTACTAGGCACTTGTTAAAATTACTATAGCTCTTACGTTTAATTAGGTGGATTGTTCCCATTTCGTACAGGAATACTTATACCACTTGTTCTAGCGGCCTGTTGATACTGTTCAGGATGTTGCTCGATACTGTTAATTGAGATATTAGGCCTAGTGTATATAACTTGCTGCGGCTCAGGCTGTTGGACTGGTGCTGGAGCAATTTGCTGAGGGTATTGAACAGGAGGTACGGCTATTTGGACGGGCGTAACCATAGGCACTGGTTGTGGTGCGACTGGAGGTGCTACCTGTTCAGGCTCAGCGTGTACTGGAGCAGCGATAGGCTGAGCTATCGATGCTTGTCGTGCTGCTTCTGCATTCTCGGCCATCTCTCTCGCTTTTTCTGTCGCAGCTTCATCAGCTAGCCGTGCAGCCTCAACATTATCTAGACGAGGTAGTTCAAGATAGAACGTACTCCCCTTCTTATATTCGCTCTCTAGCCATATACGACCGTTCATGGCCTCTGCAAGCCGTCGACATAAATAGAGTCCTAGACCTGTACCGCCAATTTCACGAGTATCACTGTTGTCGACACGATAGAACTTTTGGAATAAATGAGAAATATCTTCTTTTGGTATACCAATTCCACTGTCGGCGACACTTACGGTAACATGTTCAGCATCGCCACTCACATCGACAATTACTTCTCCGACGAGTGTATATTTAATCGCGTTTTCTAAAAGATTAGCAATTACTTCACGAAGATGATCGTTGTCGACGTATGTATAAAATACAGGGTTAAGGCGACGCTCTGTTGTCTTAAGTCCAGCCGCTGCAAATGGTTTGTATGTAACAGTTAGCCCTTTTTCATCTGCTTTAGGGCGAAGTCCTTCAATAATGTCGCCAGTAAACGTAACAAGATCAACAACCTTCGGATTATTCGCTAGTCGTCCATCATCTGCTTTTGTGACATCCAATAAGTCCTGGAACAATCTTCCAAGGTGCTGGGCTGATTCATGGGCTTTTGTGATGAAGTCACGTGCTTTAGCATCTATTGTTGCTGTCGCAGGATTGAGAGTGAGGCCTAAATAACCTTCTATAGATGCGACTGGTGTGCGCATTTCATGGCTAGCTGTACTGATAAACTCTGCCTGCTCACGCTCTTCGGCTTTTTCTTTAGTAATATCACGAAACACAATAATAACACCCGAGCCTATTGATCCAGCAGGAGAAACGACAATAGAAACAAGTAATTTTTTATCAGAATGAGTTAACAGGGATAATTCATTTGTACTAATTTGTTGATTTGTATTAAGAGCTTGAAGGATTGGGTCATTCCCCGGATCAAGGGTTTTATCTTTACTGTCAGTAAGCCGCATGACAGACTGGTAATTTAACGCTAAAGCATCTTGCTTCCCCCACCCTATCATTCGCTGTGCTGCAGGATTAATAAGTTCAACAACTCCCTGGCTATTGAGGGCAACAACGCCATCAGCGATAGCGTTAATGACGACTTCCGAAGTGCCTGCAACTTGACTCAGTTCATTTGCAAGATCCTTATATGCTTTATCGTCTCCCGATTCTGCCTTTGCTTTTACGTGCCAGATAAAAAAACTAATAATGAGAGGTAGTTCACCAGCAAGTGCCGTCGTTATTACTCCCTCACGAGTCAGCGTATGGTCAATAAATGACATAACCATATACCCAGTTGTTGCTATAAGTAGAGGTAGGACTCCGTATATTCCGAATACACCAGCAAATATAGCAATAACCATCCACAGTGCGACGAATGGAGACACAACCCCGCCTGTACTAAAAATAAGCGTTGCAGCAGTTGCAGCTAGAATAAGATACGCAGATAAGCTTAAGGCAAAGATGTATTTGCGGGGTGCGAAAAGATACGATATAAAGCCCATACAAAATGAGGCCACTGCAAGAATGGCCGCCATATCACTAATAAGTAAAGAGGCACTTAAGGATTTGACACTTGAATCAAAAAAAGCCCAGCAATAAAGCCCAATGATAGTAAGCGCAATTAACATTATCGCTTCGCATATGCGGCGATGCCAAAATCGGTTAAGCACTATTGGCTTGATACTAACTGCCCCCCTATGAGTACGTAAAATGCTTGAGGTAAGTATGACTGATAAAACTCATTTAGGCAAGGTCTTTTGTGGTACCATAATGGGAGCATAGGAGGTGCTTATTTTATGACAGACTTTATTATTAGATTTCTCATTGCAGGTGGCGTCATGGGTGTATTCGACGCTTTTTGGCTTACTGTTGTTGCAAACAAGTTTTATAAAAGTCAGATAGGTACTCTTCTTCTTGAAAAGCCAAACATGACGGCTGCTATATTGTTCTATATTATTTATGTTGTTGGAGTTGTTGTGTTTGTTATTAGTCCTGCTCTTGAGAAAGGTTCGTGGCTTTATGCACTTACCTACGGTGCTTTATTCGGGCTAGTTGCCTATGCAACCTATGACCTTACGAATCTTTCGACAATTAAGGGCTTTACCGTCAAGTTAGTAGTTGTTGACTTACTCTGGGGTGCATTTCTCACCGCTGGAGTGTCTGTCATTACCTATGCAATTATTAGGCAGTTCTTTTCATGAGACAACAAGTAACAGTTTTTGGGGCTAACGGTAAAGTAGGTAGTTTAATTGTTGAGGAATTATTAGGTCGTGACTATAAAGTAGTCGCATTCGTCCATAATCAATCGGCGCTCAAACAATCCGATCAACTTAGTATTGTTCAGGGTGATATCTACCAAGCAATTGACGTCGAGAAAGCCCTTGATGGATCTGAGATGGTTATTAGCGCACTTGGAAGTTGGGGTACGCCAAAAAAGGACATACTTGCAACAGGCATGAGCTTTATTATTCCAGGCATGAAAAAAAGAAACATAACAAAGATTATTTCGTTAACTGGGGCCGATGCAAGAGCTAAGGGTGATAAACTGAGCCTCCTCCACCGTATTTCACATATTGGTATATCGATTATTGGCCATAAAGTTCTTTTTGACGGCGAAAAGCATATTCGTCTTCTTGAAGAAAGCAAGCTTGACTGGACTGTCGTTCGTTCGCCAATTATGTCGTCATCAGCACCTGTCACTGATATGTATAATCTAGGAGATAGGCGCCCTGCCCCATGGAAAACAATTAGTAGACAGCTTGTTGTCCTATCGATGGTTGACCTGCTAGAAAATCATACCTGGACCCGAAGGTCGCCTTTTCTTGGAGAAGATATAGATACATAACACTATCTATTTATGATCAGTCCTAAGTTACTATAGGTCTATTATTTCTTGTCAGTACGAGAGAGTTTTGAGGGCCACCATATGATCTTTCCTAGATCATACGCAACTGATGGAACGAGAAGTGACCGAACGATAATTGTGTCAAGTAGCACTCCGAATGCAACAATAAAGGCAATCTGAGCCAGGAATAGAATTGGTATGATGCCAAGTGCAGCAAAGGTAGCAGCAAGCACAACTCCTGCTGAGGTAATGACGCTACCAGTCTTACCGAGTCCACGGATGACACCACGTCTGGTTCCGATAATTTGTGATTCTTCTCGGACGCGTGTCATAAGGAAAATATTATAATCAACGCCAAGTGCTACAAGGAAAATAAATCCAAATAGCGGCACAGAAGCATCCGCTCCTGCAAACCCAAAGATATAGTTGAAAACAAGTGCCGAAACGCCAATTGCAGCAACGTAACTGATCAAGACACTCACTATGAGAAGTAGTGGTGCAACAATTGCTCGAAGTAATAGTATGAGAATGACGAGAATGACAACGAGGACTATTGGAATGATTTTGTATAGGTCATTACGAGCTGTTTCGTTTGTATCAAGTGATGTTGCGGTCGCTCCCCCCACTAATACACTTGAATCAATTGCCGGGAGTTGGGCACGAGATAGTGTAACGACTGATTCTGCCTGTGCTGAATCTGATTCAGTGGCGCTTAGAGTGACATTGATAAGTACTTTACCATCAACAATTTTTGGTAGTCCGGGGGCTGCTCCTGGCCGCTCACTTCCTCCGGTGTAGACAGTAACTTGACTCACACCTTCAAATGATTGTAGTTTACTTACAACCAGATTAACTTTATTCTGATCTGCAATCACCACCATCGGTGTACCGATTGCTGCATTAAAGTGTTTTGCAATGACTGCTTGACCATCAACTGCCTGCGATTTGGATAGAATGAGTGCCGTTTGAGGTACGCCACTCGCCCTTAACTGCAGGATACCAAGTCCAGCGACAAGTAGTACGACAAGCGATACCATCCAAGTCAGGCGAGGCTTTGATGAAATGAGCTTTCCAACGCCCCGCCATAGCTTGCCTATATCACTGTTATTCTTCGTATTTTCAATATGTTGTTCTGGCATAAACCTTGGACGTACAGGCCAAAATGATCCACGACCGAGTACGACAAGTAGCGCAGGTAAAAATGTTATTGTTGAAAGAAATGAAAGTGCTATGCCGGTTGCTGCCACTGGTCCGAGGCTTCTGTTTGAGTTTAAATCTGAAAATAATAAACAGAGTAATGCCAGTACGACGGTTGCAGCGGATGCGGCAATTGGCTCAAATGATACTTTCATCGCTCGCCATATTGCAATCCATTTTGATTCAATGTGAGCAAGGGCTTCACGGTATCGCGCTACGAGAAGTAAAGAATAATCAGTTGCTGCACCGATAACAAGGATGGATAATATACCTTGACTCTGACCATTTAGTTGAATCCAGTTCTCTTTAGCCATGAAATAAACGACTAGAATAGATGCACACAGTGCGAACATCGCGTTTAGCAGTACGATAAATGGTAGCGCAACCGATCTGTAGACAAGTAGTAAAATGAAGAACACAACGCCAAGCGCGACAAGTAGTAAAATTCCATCTATACCCCCAAATGCCTTGACAAGATCAGCGCTTAAACCTGCTGGACCAGCTACATATGCCGTTTGACCTTTAGGAGTCGTATCATTAACAGTACTTCTTAAATCAGCAACAACTTTGCTGACATTTTTAGTCTCAGCAATCGGAACAATAAACTCCACTGATAAATTATCTGATGAAGGAATTGGGCCGATTACCGTGACTGGTTGATTTGCAGTGGTTTGTTTGACACCCTTGACACCAGAAACACTTTCTATAAGAGGTTTGTAAAGCTGGAAATCTTGAGGCGAGATTTTTTGTTCTGACTCAATAACAATAATTGCGGGAATAGAAGTTGAATCTTGAAATTTACTTTGAAGCGCTTGTACTTTAGTTGACTGGGCACTTGCAGGTAAAAATGAGGATTGGTCATTAGATGAGACTGATGACAATTTGCCAAACGTAGGGCCACCTATACCAGCAACAATAAACCAGAGGATTATAATAATAATAGGCAAAGAGATGCGCAGCCAGGTATGATTTTTAATGTATTGTAATATGCTTGCTAAAGGATTGTTACCCATATTCTTTCATTATAGCAACTAAGTTATACATTTATGATAGATTTTATAATAATATCTGACCTATATTTAAGCAAAATAGTCTAAAATAGGACTAGATGAAAAAATATTCTTTGATAATCATACTAGTTATAGTAATAGCGCTAGGATTCCTGACAGTTAAATTGTTCAGTAAAGATAACAAAGTTCAGACAGTCGTGCAGACTAATGGGACATATATCGCACTGGGCGATTCTGTTGCTGCAGGCATCGGGCTTGGAGATTATACTGACTCAAGTGCGTGTGATAGGACAATACATGCATATCCAAATGCTGTCGCGACTGCACTAAACTATAAATTACAAAGTGTCGCGTGTAGCGGTGCGACGACACAAAATGGACTTATCGGTACACAGGTTGTCAATAAATTAGCTATTGAACCACAGCTAAATTCTTTACTTTCGGGGACTAAGCCTAATTTAATCTCAATGACAATAGGTGCTAACGATGCAAATTGGACCTCCTTTATACAAAAATGCTACACGGGTAACTGTGGCTCAGATGCTGATACAAATGCCGTCAATGCAGGTGTTGCAGCCGCAACTACTAATTTAATCAATGTCTTTTCTCAAATTCAGTCTACCTATCCAACAGAAACACCAAGGGTAGTTATCACGGGTTATTACAAGCTGTTCCCTGCTAGTCCAAAGGCAAACTGCACAGAGCTTGTGGGTATTGATCAGCAAGAGCTTAAATGGATTACTACCCTACAAAATACAATTGATGAATCACTCAAATCTGCAGCATCAGCATATGATTTCGTAACCTATGTGCCAATTGACTTTAGCGGTCATGAGCTCTGCACAGCAAGTCCATGGATACAAGGGCTTAGCGACAAAGCTCCATATCATCCAACACTTGACGGCCAGGCTGCCATTGCTAATCAAATTGTCACAGCGCTTAAAACGAATGGAGCCATTAAATGATCACTGTTGAAAAATTAGTCAAAAAGTACGGTAAAAATGAAAATGAATTTATTGCACTTGATACCGTTTCTTTAAAGATCAAAAGCGGGAGTACACTTGCAATCATAGGTAAGAGTGGCTCAGGCAAATCAACTCTCATGCACATCATGAGCGGGCTTGATCGTCCAACGAGTGGAAAGATAGTAATAGATGATGTTGATTTGTTTAGTATGAAATCACGTGAGATGGACAATTTCAGAACAAGCAAGATGAGTTTTATTTTTCAAGCGTTCTTCATTCAAGCAAATCAAACTGTCTATCAAAATGTAATGTTGCCTCTTCAGATTGCAAAAGTTCCTCGTGCTAAAAGAAAAGAACTCGTGATGGAAGCATTGAAGTCCGTAGAGCTAGAGACAAAGGTAGATAATTTAGCTAATAACCTCTCTGGTGGACAAAAACAACGACTTGCAATTGCAAGAGCAATTGTTAACAAGCCGCATATTCTCTTTGCTGATGAGCCTACGGGTAATTTGGATAGCGTCACCGGTGACCGTATTATGAAACTCCTCTTTGATCTGAATAAGCAAATTGGATGTACTATTATTCTCGTCACGCATGATCCCGATTTAGCCAACCAGTGTCAGGCGCAAATTCAACTTAAAGACGGAAAGATTACAGCATAATGTTTTTACTCGATATCGTACAGCGTTCGGTCCGAAGTCTCCTTAGCGCAAAGGCTCGAACACTACTGACTGCATTCGCTATGGCGGTCGGTGCTTTTGCACTCAGTCTTACACTTGCTGCGAGTAATGGTGCAACAAACTATGCGGATAATATTGTTAAAAGTAACTTTGATCCAAGTGAACTTATTGTTAGTGCAAGCAAACTGTTATTTAGCTCTACAGATACAAGTAAACCACAAGAGTATAACCAGAATTTTAGTAGCGTTCTCACGCCAGGTGGAACATCTACCCAGGTTGAGAATTTGAGTGATAGCGATATCACACGGCTAAAAGCGATTGATGGTGTAGAATCGATTCGTACGACAAATACGGTCAGCCTTCAGTACGTCACACGTGACGGACAGCGGAAATATTCCGGAACTGTTCAAGCGTACAGTAGCTATAAGTCGCCTGAACTGCTTGCTGGATCCGTTAGCGGAAGCCTAGCTAGTAAGACTGTTATTTTACCAGAAGGATTTCTTAGCTCCCTTGGATTTAGCTCAGCAAGCGATGCTGTTGGAAAGAAAATTAGACTTGGCGTACAGGAACAGGTTGACCAGTCGTCACTTATAACTTCATTTCTACAAAACGGAAGTGCAAGCACCGATGCATTAGCTCAGAATACAACAACAGAAACTGATTTCAAGATTGTTGCGGTAAGTAAAACGCCAGCAGTTCTTCTTCAGCCGAGTGCAGGCCTCTACCTGACAGCAAACGAAGATGACTTAAATACTCTTAAGGATATCTCGGTTAAAGGCACTACTAGCTACCACAAGTATCTGTCGGTCTATATTAAAGTAAAAGACGGTACGGATATTAATAAGCTCACTGCCGTCCAGGATCAAGTTAAAAAGTTAGGCTACGGTGCACAGAGTGTTCTCGACACCCAAAAGACAATTACTCAGGTAATTACGGTGCTACAAAGTATCGTGTTGGTGTTTGGGCTTATTGCCGTCGTCGCATCGGTGTTTGGAGTAGTAAATACAATGTACATAAGTGTCCTCCAACGCACGCAGGAAATTGGGCTCATGAAGGCGCTTGGTATGCATAAATACAATATTAATCAGCTGTTCCTGTTTGAGGCAGCACTCATAGGCCTTCTTGGTGGACTTATTGGATCGGCTATTGCTGTTGGTGCTGGTACGCTTTTGAATCCTTCGATATCTAAATTACTCAATACAGGCGACGTAAGGATCTTAGATTTCCATATTGACCAGATAGTCATGCTTGTTTTGGCACTTACTGTCGTTGCCATGGTTGCAGGTTTTCTACCAGCTAGAAAAGCTGCTCGCCTTGACCCAATAGACGCGCTTAGAACTGAATAGTAAGCAAGGATATATAGATTTAGATTGTTACGCTTGAAATTCATGCGGATGGAGGTTTATTATGACCTACAAGCTTGATATCGCATCAGTCACTATAATCTTCATTTCATCTTCGTCAATAAAACCATTATCAATTAAAAACTCAATATATTTTTCAATATTCTTCTTGAGGTTTTTATTTTTTGTAAGAAATATAATACATGGGTATCCCTCATGTGGCCACTCCCCGCTTTCATAATGTTCTATACATTGATTAATTTGCTTCTTGATAATGAAAAACAAGTTATTGCCAGCTAGTTCAATAAAGTATTCGTGTGGTTTTGTAATATCTGATTCGTTCCTGCGAATAAACAACTTAGGTAAAGGACGTGGGAAATGGCTGTAATTAGCCAACTCGTACTCACTAAAAATTGTGAATATGTTTGGGTATAGTGAACGTATGCGTACGGCTGTCTCAAACGCTTCAAGCGCGCTTAATACAAATTGTTCGGTCGAAGTACTATCTTTGTACCTGGAATGTAACACGCCTTCATTCAGTTCTATCTGCTCTCTAAGATATTTTATTGACTTACTCGTAAGATGATAGCGAGCGCCTTGTCCTATTAATTTATAGCTTGAATTATAACGACGTCCTAAATAGCCATTTTTATGGAGCTTTGAAAGTAATTCATAGGATGCATTTTTATAAGTAGATCGATAAGAAGCGATAAGGTCAGCAGTAACGAATCGGAATTTGTAGGTAATTTTAAGGATGGTAAGTTGGGTAGAAGTAAGTGGTTTTGGAGTTGTTGCCATTGGTAGTCTCGTAGTGATAGTAGGTTATTGGAGCTAATGAGTATGAGTGTTTCTCTCCTATACGAAGTATATATAGAAGGAGAATAAATACAAGCTTATCAATCTGTTATACTATCAATTTTACTTGGTCATCGACAACCATATAAAAAGAATTAAAATTATAATACATTACGGTTCCTTATAGATGCAAAAATAGCTCAGATACAACAGGTAAATGAGCTTTTCCACGTTTATTAATCTTTGAATTAATTCTTGGTAACCCTGATTGAATCGAATTGGAACGATATACTTGTGGAGTTTACTCGATTCGCGTTTCTTATGAGGGGTTTATCTCTGGCGTAGAACATTCGCTTTAGGAGTGAAAATAGGACTACTTATGATGGTATTCGTGTGTAAGAGCATGCCCCTTACCTCTCTTTAGCAAATAAACGTTAACTGGGAATGCAACAATAAATGCTGCCATAAGCGACACTATGCGACTTAGCCAGTAGATGGGATGCGTCAAATCTTTATCCATTGCCCCAGGAATAAGGAGCATCATCAAATTATCCATGATAGTCATCGTTAAAATCGAGAGCGTGTCGGCGGCAAAGACAAGTTGAAGTGCTTTTTTGAATGGTATATTAGCCTTAATAAGTGGCCATGTTGAAACGGTATATCCGGATAAGAACGAAAGTATCGAAGCTAGGATGATAGTACTATGAGGTGCAAAACCTAAGTGCGTACCAATTGTTACTCCTATCATTTCTCCAATCGCACATCCCAACAGACAATGCAGCGTGGCATTGGCCGCCATCATTTTTGATGACATTTGAAGATAGTGTTCGTGGTGATTGTGATGATGCGTAGAATCCACCATTATTTGCTTCTATTGTTGTTTAGTTCATATAAATTCAAGAGTTCTTCGAGTGCTTTTTCCTGGCTACTTTCTACGCCAGAAGACATAGCATCCGCAACGTGCGTTCGGAGATGGTTCTCGAGCACAAGCTTATTAAGGGACGCAAGTGATTTTTGAATCGCTAAGCTTTGCACGAGAATATCCATACAATATGCATCTTCATCGATTTTTTTCTCAAGACCTTTCATTTGGCCTTCAATAATTTTTGCTCGGTGGAGTGCTCTCTTTTTTATAGAATCAATCATATACACATTCTAATACCCCCTAGGGGTATTAGTCAAGCAAGAATTATAAACACCATCTCCTTTACATAGAGCTTATGGGAATCGAACGAGTTAACAGATAAAAAATAGAGACCTATCCATTGACAGTTATTCTTTAAAGTGTCAAAATACTACCAACCCATTCCAACAACCACAGGAGCCACAATGGGAGCCCTTCTTGCACCAGAAGTATTTGGACCGGCTGTTGTCGGCTTACTCATTGCCACGAAGATATCCTCTGGCGAAGAAACGACACTCTCGCATGTCTGGAGTATTGTGAGCGACCTTCGGAGCGAGAGTCTAGTGCCCCCCTTTTTTTTGTCCAACCAGACGAAAGAGTTATGAGAGCTGTACAAGACTCGATTCCTGCATTCGGACTAGCAGAGCGGGCACTCCCAAATGGTGGTTACTCTGACTATGTCCTGATTCGGCGCCTACAAGTCAGCTGATATCAAGCCCTAAAGATCGTGTACACCTCGCTACTATTTATCGTCATTCGGCGGAGGTAGTAGCGAGTCATTTTTGATTGTTTCAGAAATATATTGCTTACTACCATCGTATTTGAACGATTATTGCTAGTGCCGTGATGCTAAATGTAATCTATCAGAAAACTAGAAACGACATTGATACGCCGTTGCTACCGCTGCCACTACCACCACTCGAGCCACCCATGATGACATACGTCTTCGTAATCCATGGCGATGTCACTGATACTGGCTTGGTGTTGAATGAATATGAAGAGAGTGGACCGTTCGAATCGAACATCACGATACGTCCTCCGCTATTATTGTCTACGACGGATGTGGCACTGGTCGGTGCGGTCGGCGTACCACCGAGAACCTTACCGACATAATCAAGTCCCACCCAGTCTACGCCAGGATCTGGGTACGTAGTGACACCGGAATATGAAGCGGTAGTGCTCGAGCCTGCCTGCCCGAGTACATTTGTAATCTGAGTCGCTGCATCGATTCCCGAGTATACGATATAGCCTAAATGCGTTACACCCGAGAAAGTAGGGAAGCTCTCGCTACCAGTAGAGACTTTCCTCACTACGCGCATCGAAAAAGCGTTAGTACTGTCTGACGCCGAGCCGGTGTCGATGTAGCCAGCAGGCAACAAAGGTGTTGTCGAACCCGAAAAATTAACCAGCACCAAGCGGATAAGGTCACCGCTATAGTTCGTACCGAGTGTGGTCGTACCGACGGAGCCGCCGCCAGAAGAGCTCCTCAGCATGTCACACTCACCGCGGAAAAGTTAAGATGTGTAATACACCAGAGTTCACTCTCTTGATTTTCTTCCAAAAGGCGAGCGATCATAGTAGTCTCAATTGGCTCTCTCCGATTAATTACGTTATGGTTTAATTCTAGGGCTATTTCTACACCGGGTCAATGGGTGCAAATGTCAGCATCACCACAACAACAAATGGTGTTACTGGTCAGCGCCTGACAATAGAGTATATACAAGATGCATCTGGTAACAGAACGTATTGGTGTGAAATTTCTCGTGCCATTGCAGTACGATAAGTAGTTATAGTGATTTCTTAGTACCGACACATACTGCTCAAAAATGCTTCTTGGCCTCTGTAATCAGTTTCGTAAAATTGCCTTCTTTGGAGCAATTTTCAATAACGTCCCAACCTACGTGCAAATAGATTTGAGAACCCACAAAAAAAGCTCACTACCAAAGATAAATGAGCTATTTCAGATACGAACTTCATGCCAATCGATTTATGGTGATCTCACCGGGAATCGAACCCGGATTGCCAGGATGAGAACCTGGCGTCCTAACCGTTAGACGATGAGACCATTTTTACTCTGATAACTGTAGCAAAGATACGCTTCCCTGTCTAGGCGGCGGCATCTAATGCTTGGATGACAGAAAGTAGTTTTTTTGGTGTAATTTCTGCCTTAATAAGATATGCATCGGCGTTGTGTTGCATTGCTGCTCGTGACTCTTCGTCTTGATCGAAGTTTGTCATGACTATAATCTTTGTGTTTGGGATTAGGTCTGTTTCACCACCTCTAAGAATTCCAAGAATCTCATTTCCACGTCGCTCCGGAAGCATGACATCGAGTAACATTAGATCGTAGGGCTTATTACGAGCAGCTACCAGCCCATCATTACCATCAACCATCCAGTCAACGTCATAGCCGGCTTTTTTGAGGCTACGTACATACATTTCACCTATAAAGCGGTCGTCTTCAATACATAGAATTGTTTTAATGGCCATGGTTATCCCCTAAACATCGAATGATTTTTGATCCAGCCACTGCCGTGTTCGATGAGTCCTTCATTACTATTATTGTTGAGTTTAAGTTTTTCTGCAACTGTACTATAAATCGGGAGCGTAAAGCTAAAAGTTGAACCCTGCCCTTCGATACTCCTAACGCTAATGGTGCCTCCATGAGATTCGATAATTGCTTTTGTAATATAAAGACCAATACCCGTACCTGCAACCGTTTCCCTTGATCGGTGTGAACGATAGAATTTATGGAAAAGATTACTAACAACGTTACTCGGCATACCAATACCAAAATCTTCGACCGAAACTTCTACCATTCCACCATTGACCCTTGCGGTGACATTGATTTGCCCACCTTCATTACTGTATTTGAGTGCATTATCGATTAGATTACCAAGAACTTCACCGACACTCGCGGCATCTGCGGCAACCGTTGGAAGATCAATCGGTAGTTGAACGGTTAAGAAGCGATTTTGAGCCATAGCACGAAGGTTCATATCGTCTTTGATTGTGTCATAGATATTACTAATTGTATCTTCGTGGAGATGTATCTTAAGGTGACGTCTGTCGTAGCGTGAGGCATTTAAGATGTTATTAACATAGCTGCTTAAGCGATTAGCTGATACGACGAGCCTATTAAGCAGTTCGACTTGATCTGCTGCAAGTACTGGCTGCAGTTCATCGCCAAACACATCCAAATAGCCTCGTATAACCGTTATTGGACCACGAAGTTCATGTGCAGCAAAGGCGATGAAGTCTAGGTCGTCGTCTTCCGGCTGATAGACGCTTGTACGCTCGAATAGTGTTATTACTACTTCTGCTTCACTACCCTTTTGATATGAGGCGGTTATATCATAGATATGACGGTTCTCTTCACCGGGAATTTTATCTGAAACACGTTGCCAGACTTTTTCAGCGTGAACTGCATGCTCTTCACACTCGTCAAGCCAGTCTCCTAATGTGTGACCATTTTCAAATAAGAGGTCTATAATAATTGCACCATCTGGATCTGTATGAATTGGTGCTTTTGGATTTGCATAAATAACACGACGATTTTTATCAAGCATCATAAACCCAACCGAAGCGTCACTTAACGCAGTTTCGAGATTGGCATGAACAACTGCTACCTCTTTTGTACCTAGTGGCGTGATTTCTTTTCTTCCAGTCGCTAGCTCATAGATAGTTTGCAGTAGCGGTCCAAGACCATTTTTTTGGAATTCCTCTTTATTTGGATTGGGTGGAGTGGTGATTGATGGCTCTCCTGAAATTTCAGTAAGTGCATCAGATAAATGTCTCAATGGCTTCATAATATAAGCGGCTACGGATATATTAATACTGAATAAAAAGAATGCTAGTCCAGCGAGTGTTACCCAGAAAAAAGGATCTGTTGCTGAAGACGGTCGAACATACAGCAGTAGTACACCGAATAATAATGTTATGAGGACCTGCGTTGCAGTAACAAAGAAAATTGTTTTTGCATGATATTTTGGCCAAAAATCACGGACCATTGGAGGTGCACTGACTTGTTTTGTCTTCTCTACTGCCATGACACACTCCCTGTACCATTTGGAACTGCGCTGATCCATGTTTGCCCCCTGTTGAGCGGTACATCTTTACCAAGATCATCGGTAAAAGTTATCTGTGAGAGGCGGTCCTTTTTAGTCCATGTAACCTTTTGTGCAGTTCCATTTTGAAAGATGACCGCAGTTCCAGTACCTATCGTCGTAATGCTTTCACGATATCCATCTTCCATGACGAGCGACATATCAACATTCATATCTATAACGACGCTTGGCGTAATCTGGCCACCTTCTCTGTCAAGATGTGGAGCGCCAGCGAGGTTTCTATTATATCGGTTATTAACTTTATCGTAAGTATAGCTCGTATTATAAAGTGGTCCACTTATATTTATTGCTATAGACGTTGCATCTGGTTTATCTGCAGGCTTACCATCCTTACGCGTGAATCCTGTAAATTTTGACGTCGTATAGCCCTTAGATGCATTAAGTGTATCGAGTTTTGCAAAGCTCGTATAGACGTTATGAGGCGCATAACGGTCGGTAGCACGCCAGTATGAGCCACCATTAAAGAACTGATCAATGTCACGGTAATTACCATTTCTTACTTCCTCAAGTGCAGCTGCACTACCTCCAACGTGTGCAACACTGGCATTAAATGCAGCCAACCAATCTACGTAATACATGCGGACACTGCGTACAGGACCGATGATTTGCGGTTTATCTTCTTGGTGAAGAGTTAGAAATCGCGTGATGCCGCCCTCTGCGACCGCTTCAAATACAACACCTGCATCTTTTAGTCCTGACTGTGGACGAGCGTCGGGGCTATTTTCGATCATAATAGCCGTAACAGCCTGTGTGGTGGCGGCTTCAGTGTCTACCTTTATGCCTGTAAGGGGTGAATAAAATATCGGAGCTGGTTTTGGCTTGGGTGCTGTAGTAACAGATTTTATCGTTTGAGCGACAGGCTGTTTATTAAAAATAACCAGCGCAACCGTGCCCGTAATGACTATTAAAATAGCTCCTATGATGCCATATGACATCGCCCGATGAGTACGAACCCATCTAGAGAGTTTACTCAAAAAAGGTGTTTTTTTAATACCTTCGACAGGTTGGTTATCTTGGTTCATAGCTTAAGCGTTATTATAGCAGATGACGAAACTGAGTACGACACTAGACACTCGGTAATATTATACGTACTAAAGTTGAGCTTTGGTCAGTCGAGCAATGACTACATCTTTACCTAGCACGGATAGTGTTTCGTTTAGTGCTGGACTAAAAGGTGCCCAAGACACAGCAAGACGAATCAGACTAAAAAGAATACCTGGCTTTTGCCCTGTTGTTTCAAGGAGATTATTGAGGGTATCTTGAATCGATTGAGGATCAAAATCACTATCTTGTAGTGCACTTTTAGCAGACTCTAAAAGAGTAGTAAGTTCATCGTGACTAAATTTTGCAAGCTGTTTATTGTTTTCAATCATTGCCCAGTCGGGTGTTGGTTCTTCGAAAAAGTAGCTAGTTAATGTTGGTAAATCTTTCAATGTCTTAAGACGATCTTGAACAAGCCTAAGTAGTTCTGTCCGTCGATAATCGTCGACCGATCCGCTATTTGCAGGCCAGAATTCAGACACACGGCCATAGAGATCATCTATTGATAGTTGGCGTATGTGTTGCCCATTAAGCCATAGTAAACGCTGCTCGTCGAAACGCGCCCCACTTCGCTGTACGCGGCTTAGGCTAAACTTACTAATAAGTTCTTCTCGGCTGAATACTTCCTGTTCAGTTCCATCGTTCCACCCCATACTTGCAATGAAGTTTACGAGTGCTTCTGGTATGTATCCATCTTTGAGGTAATCGAGCACGTCCTTGGCACCATCTCGTTTTCCAAGTTTTTTGTTACCAGATTCTGCCATGATATGTGGCATGGTTGCGAAAATTGGCGGTATAACACCCAGTGCCTCGTATAAATTCAAGTAATTTGGTTGGCTTGAAATAAATTCTTGTCCACGAATTATGTGACTAATTTCCATTTCAGCGTCATCAACAATATGCGCAAAATTGTATGTAGGATATCCATCGGATTTAATAAGAATAAAATCATCAATAACATCAGGTCCTGTATGTAGGTCACCCATGACCTCATCGTGCCATGAATACGCTTTAGGATCAGACTTAAATCGTAATGGCATCGTACCGTCCCAAGTAGGTGGGTTTTCCGGCCGATGATGTCTGTATAAAAAGGCCTGCTTATTCATCTTAGCTTCGTCGCGAAATGCCTGCAATTCATCGGTAGTATACGGGTCGGCATAGGCTCTGCCACTATCGATGAGTTTTTGTGCCCACTGTTTATATATTTCTAAACGGTCACTTTGACGGTAGGGCCCATACTTACCTCCGATATCAGGGCCTTCGTCATAGGTGATACCAAGTGCCTTTAGGCTTGTCATCAGATGCTCGGCAGATCCTTCCACTTCCCTTTTCTTATCAGTATCTTCAAGGCGAAGAATGAACTGACCACCAGCTTGGCGCGCAACGAGCCATGCAAAAAGTGCTGTACGCACGCCGCCTACATGCAAAAAACCTGTTGGGCTGGGAGCAAAACGAGTACGAGTAATTGTCATACTGTTATTTTAACAGATTAGCAGCTACGGTGCTTGATATTGAATAGCGTAGCTGCTGAGTACGCCCCTATCGGTGTCATTGATTATAATTGATTTAACTTTTTTCCATGTTGGTGATGGTGAAAATCCAATATCATTTTTATCTTCACCAAGAATCCACACGTACGAAAATTTTTTAATGAAAGTTGAAATATCTTTAATACCTCGCTCATTTGGCATATCGTATAACCCTCTTGTGACACCGGAGTTTTTTAAACTTTCAGTGTAAAGATAGTAGATGGGGTGAGTTTTTGTCTCGTAAACCATAGATGCATAGTACGTATATGGCGATTTGATGATAATTGGTTCGATGGTGCTTACTTGAGAGTCAATCTGGGCCACCGCATCACCAACAGTACTTTTGCCACCAGTATCAAGATTACGATTTCCTTGATGGATAAAATTAAACATGCCTATGACCAAAATAATAAGCAGAAACATGCCGATACATATTTTTTTCGCAAGCTGATGTTTCTTAAAGCTGATAATTGCAAGACTGACGCCGATTAGGAGCATAGACATGAATACTCCAGCGAGAACATAGCGATATGTATAGGCTGGCCGAAATGGTGGCAGCGAGAGCAGCCCGAGTAAAATTATTGGACCTATGCTCATAATGATAACAAGTCGGTATAGTGGTTTTTTTGTCGGTATTATTTCTTTGTAAGTTCGTGTCACGAGCCATGTTGCGACACCTATCCATCCCACAATACCTATGACAAGCCAGCTTGTTATACTACTTGCTGGTCTTAGTAGCGTCATAGTAGTTATTGTTGAAGAAATAGTATCAATAGAGATTGGTTTGATCCAAAATCCATTATCTTGAATATCTTTGTAGCGTGTAATTAGGGATGGGAGCCAGGGTATATATAGTAGTACTGCCATTGCTATAGCGGACAACCACCCTTTAGGTAGTATGAACTTACCTTCCTTATTACGTAATATGTATCGCTCTGATATAACCCAAAGACCATGGCATATCCAAATCAGAGCTGTAAAGTAATTCGTCCACATACCACCCGCAACAAAAACTCCGTAAATAATCCAAAGTACCGTACGCTTTTTACGCTCAACGGTGCCCTGAAGCCGCACGAGTATGTAAGTTGCTGCTAAGCAAAATGCTAAAGCCATAGTATACATTCTAGCTGTTTCACTGTACCTTAAAAAAAGTGGTGAAAAAGTAATGAACGGTAATATGATCCACGCAGCTATTCGACCAAATGCTCTTCTGACAAGAAAAAATGCTAAGGCTATACATATTGCTGCCCATACGACGCTCATCATTCGTAATACAAAAATGGAGGAATCAAAAACCATTTGCCAAAAGTGAAGAGCAATGTAATAGAGAGGCGGATGGACGTCAAGCGATGTATAGTAGACAGCACTCGGAATATTTAAATGAGCTAAGTAAACACTGTAGCCTTCGTCAAAATACGTACTGTCACTACTCAGCATCGGAGTGATAATGATATAAAAAATTGCTATAGATAAAGCAAGAATAATAATATCAACCCAGGCTGGCAATGACCGGTCTATTCTTTTTTTGTGTCGTACTAAAGGTAACTGAGCCATAGGTCTAATTACATGCTTGTAGCGATATGACGTATTTGCTCAGTCGAAAGAGGTGCATCGCCCTTGATAGTGTAGAGTATGCCCCTATTTACCCATGTTGCGTTCGTTCCGTCTATGTAAATTGTTAGTCCACGCTCGGTATATGTAGTTGGAGCAATTCCCTTATTCTCACGAGTATAGTTGTCAAGAACAGCGCTCGAGTCCCAACTACTTTTTGATTGGCGAATCGTATAATCGCTTGAGCCACTGTTCGAGGCGAATTTCATACTGACTTCACCTTGCGTGTATGCAACAGCGCCATTCAAACTGTAGCCGTCTGGCTTATATTCAGGATAGCTCGCAGCAATGCCAGCTTGTGAACTTGCAACTCGAACTGATAGATTAGGCATATTAATATACGTGAAGTAGCCAGCTAAAAGAAGAAGAGCTAAGCTCGCAGATGCAACACTGAAAAAACGTGAACGTCGCTTTGGTTGCTGTTTGTGTGATGAGGTATCTTTTGCCCCGGTATTTTTTAAGGCGTTGGTGATAGCTTCATTTTTAATAGCCTGGGCAGGTTTTGATACTGCGACGACGTTCTTCTTAACTGCTACAGCTGAATTTACTTTGTGTTGCAGTGGATGTGTCACAGGACCAATATCAGAATGAGTAGGTTTTCGTGCAATACGTGCGCCGGCAGGATGAGGAGCAAATTTTGTGATTAAGGGGCTTTTAGTGACGATCGCAGGGTGGCGTCGTACCATGCCATCTATATTATGTGGGGAACTTTTTTTCACAGTACTTCGATTGAGTGTCTTTGATCGCTGTGTACTTGTATGGACCGTTTGAGAGGTTGTGGCATGTTTAACAGGATTAACATGATGAGTACTTACCTTACTCGCTTCAACTAAGGGCAGGCCTGTGTGAGCGTCGTACAATGTCCCGTTAATTGCTACTGTTTTTTGACTCATGTTTTTCTATTCCCCTTTGGCCCATGGTAACTCCTTGAGCTCGTTTGTTACTTATAATAGTAGGGAAAGCGAAAGGATTATGCAAGTGGTATCGTTAAAAAAACTGACAAAATTGCTATACTAGTATATAGGTATGTATCATCCACCCAGCAAACGTAAGCAGCTCGTTCGTCAAGTTGCTGTATACACCGCCATGTCGGTAACTATTATTGTCGCAGTCACTGCGCTCGTATTTATAATGCTTGGATATGATTTTAACAAAAAAGATGGACGTATTGAACAAGGTGGGCTTTTACAATTTGTTACCTCTCCTTCTGGAGCTGAAGTTACTGTCGACGGCAACATGCTCGGTAGCCAGACTCCTTCAAAGTCAACGGCGTTTACCGGTTCTCATTACGTTACGATGAGTAAAACAGGTTATAAGACATGGCAAAAGTCTATTGATGTACTACCTGGTAGTATTTTATGGCTTAACTACGCTCGTCTTATTCCAACAACTCTTACTCAAAAAACAGTAGCTGATTTCACGACCGTGTCGTCGACTGCTTCTTCCTCAGACAATAAATGGCTTGCGGTTAAAGAAGATCCTACGACTCCCGCTATTAAGCTTGTAAATATTAATAGTGATGCGACACCAGTCACTACGCTAAACCTACCTGCTACGACTTACACGCCCCCTACTACCGATAAAGGTCAATCGTTTTTTATTGAGAATTGGGATCAAGCAAGTCGATATATTATTGTTAAACACGTATATGACACGTCAAAAATTGAATGGCTTGTCGTTGACAGCCAAGATGTAACAAAAACAAAAAATATAACACTTCTCCTTGGTATTGATGCTTCTAAGGTAGTATTTAGTAAATTAAATAACCGGGTTGTGTTTGCTCAAATAGGTGCAGATGTTCGCCAAATTGATCTTGACGCTGAGACATTATCGCGGCCTCTCATTTCAAATGTTGCAGAGTTTAGCCTATCCGATTCATCAACAATTACATATGTGACTAATTATGATACTGAGAAGAAGATTCGTAGTGTGGGTTACTATCAGATTGGAGCGGATAAGCCATATATACTTAGAAACTTTAATGAAGGTGTTCTTCCACTCCACGTTGCAATCGCTAGTTATTTTAATGAAAATTATATAACTATTACCTATGGTGATTCGGTAGATATTTTTAAAGGTTCTCTTCCAAAAGTAGCAATTGAATCCTCTGATCTTAGTACTGTCGCATCATTTAAATTAGAAGGTGGTGCCCAGTGGTTAAAGATAGAGAATAGTGGTCGATTTGTGGTTATGCAGAATGGTGGTGTGTATAGTGTCTATGATCTTGAACTCAACAAGTTAACTACGACCACTGTAAAGAGTGACACTGCCATTTCAAAAGAGCTCCCTTGGCTTGATGGCTATACAGTTTGGAATGATACAAATGGAACAGTTCGCCTATATGAGTTTGATGGGTCAAACCAACAAGACATCATGTCTGTAGTCCCTGGCTTAAGCGTGACATTAAATCCAAACGGTAGTTACGTGTATGGTTTTAACAAAAATGCAGCTGGTGCGTACGAGCTGCAACGCACGAAATTAATTCTTTAGTTTTCAGTTGCACCAAGTATACGCTGGACAAATGTAGGTGAGTTACCAGGTATTGTCTGCGTTGACGGTGTGCCACTATTTGTCGGTGCTGCAGCTGCCGCACTTGGGCTTGGGCTTATTTGTTCAGCGGTTACGAGCAAGCGGTTTTGCGATGTCCCAAGTGGCGTACACGTAATAAGTGTTAGTACGGGCTTGTCAGTAGGATAGACGAGTTTAGCAACATCGGTTGGCTTGACTACTTCTGTTTTAGTAACAGTGTAAATATATCGTTTACCTTGATAGTTAACATAAATCGTGTCACCGGTACCAAGTTTTTCAAGTAAGGCAAAAATAAACTTATAGTCACCACTATCAAGAAAATCATTACTAGAATGGCCTGATAAAACCGTATTGCCTACTTGGCCCGGCTTACTGTTAGCCCCCGGTATACCAAAGTACGCTACTCCACTTTCCATTGCTTTCATTTGTGATGTGTAATCTGGTTGTGTGTCATAGATGACAGGAACATCAACATTAATTTTTGGAATGATCAATTTAGGGTCTTGGCTAACGACAACATCCGTATTTGGATCAACAATGATATTTTGAGGATCAATACTTCCAGGGCTGACATATGCTTGAACATTTGCAAAAAGAACTCGGTTATACTGTAGAAAAAGGAAAATAACCATCACAAGACTAGCCGCGGTAATAGGGATAAAATGGCGACTTTTACGTACCTTCTTTGCTGATGTCTGAACGGAATCTAGAAGCTTAGAGCGGAGCTCGTAAAGTGCTTCTTTTTTATCAAGACTCTCGGTAGCATTGGGCACTTCATCCGATTTTTGTAATGTAGCGACTACTGGCTGTGTTTGATGAACATGGTCTTCAAGAACTGTCCTAGCTTTATGTACCTGTCCAATGTAGTAGCGTTCATAATATTTTTGGTAATAGTCCTGCCATGCACTATGGTATTGTTGCCACTGGTTTTGTTCTACTTGTGGTGAATCAGCGTTTGCAAGGGTTCTATCATACGGATTTTCAGCTTCTGTCACATTGCCCGATTCCTGCTCTATTGCTGTGTGCGTAGGATCGTTCGTATAAATTGTATCAATGCGATCCCTAACGACGTTACTTGCCGCCTCTTGGCTGGCTATACGGGTACGCTCAGCAACACGGGATGCAAGATCTCGTGGTGGAACATAGGGTGTGGCAGGTCTGTTGTCATCTGGTCGCATATGTAGACTTCTCTTCTTCACTAGTATACAATACTCTATGAGTTTTCTCACGTGCCGCGGTGGTGGAATTGGTAGACACGCCGGACTCAAAATCCTGTGAGCGCAAGCTCGTGCCGGTTCAATTCCGGCTCGCGGTACCATTCTAAAGTAACGACTATTCGGTCGTTACTTTATTTATTATGCAGCTATTGCACCAGGATATGTACGCAGTCTTTCGGCTACTATTTCCATAAAGTTTCCATGAATAGCATCTAGATTTACAGAATCTTTGGTGGTTGCTGTTCCGTTTAGCTCACGTAAGATTAACCTAGCTGCTCTAAAATTGTTATTAAAATTACCCAAATCTATACCGGAAACGACGAACCCATTTTTTGGTGCTTCTTGATCAAGATTATACTTATCTGATGATTTAACCTGGATATTCGAGACGTATGTTTTACGATCATTGGGAATATATAAATAATTTATGTCAGTTTTAAGCAAAAAATCTGCACTTGTAGACGCGGGTACTGCTAATTTATTGCAATTTTGAGTACGATTTAGCAACGCGAGTGCTGTCTGCTCGTTTAAGACCCCTCTTATTTCGTTACTTCCCAAATCATCAATATCTGGCGTATCTGCAATTAAAAGTGCATCTTCGATAAGTCCCATGCTCAGACCATATACTCCGTTATTTAGTTGACGACGTGCAGCATAATCACCATGTCGACGAAATAATAGAGGACCTAAAATTGTTTGATCTAAAAACGTTAGTTGTGTCCGAGCACGAAATAAGTCCACGAGTGTCGTGCTTGGTTGATGTTGAGCTGTTTCAATCGCCTCTTCGAGTTGTTTTGTAATTTCTGGAAAAAGGTTTGTAGTAGTGGAAATGTCACTTGATTCTGTTCGTTTATAGTACGACTGTATATTACGTACGGTTGCTCCAAGTGCTAATGTTGCGAGAGTAAGAGCAGCTTCCGGATCACTATAGAGATGTTCAAAAAGCCCTCGTTCGCTAGCGCTGAGGGATGGGGTTTTAAGTGAAAAAGTTTCCACAGACATACTTAAATTATAACATATTTATCAATTTTTAACAACTTATATTATTAAGCTAAAAGACTCGTTGTAATTGCCTCAAGCTGTCTTCCTGGATGCCACATTTGATACACCGCGGCTTTTGAAGCAGTGTTCCCTCTCCAAATTGCCATCGGATTTTCCCAAGCAGTTGATGTGACCATTCCGTTGTTTGCGACAAGAAGGTGATCTTTATGAAGTACGGTAATTGTCACTGGATATGAGAGTGTAAATTTATGAATTGCTTCAACGAAGTTGCTAAGCTGCATGCTAAAAGTAAGAATTTTAGTATAGTAAACTGCTTGAAATAGTTTTTGGAGCTGCGCAAAAGATACGACTAATTGTGTGTTTGGCCGTTCGAATAATAGTTGTGAACTATTCTTAACTAAATCAACCGCGTCACGCGTTATAGTAAGTGGGCCTGTATAATCACGAATAAAATCTTCGTATGCAATTGCAGTTTCCGCATTACGACCGGCATCACCTATGAGTAATATTCCACTCGCCCATTGTCCGAGCGTGTGCATTTCTGTGGTTGCAACTCTCGCAAGGCTCCCTGAAGGGTTTGATGCACCAAAAATAGCATCAGTAATGGCAGCTGGAATGGTTTTTCTGAGTACGTCAGGAAGTAAGACACGAACTTCCCCTACTCCAGCTGCACATGCAACTGTATACGCCTCGCCAACTCCTGCGAACCCAAGCTTATTGCCACCTATTATTCCCAGGCGTCCAGCCATGGACCTTTGTTCAGGCTTTGCCCATTCGATGTCAGGATATAGAGCAGATCCAGTGGTTTGTTGTTTCCAATATGGAAAATCATTCATCATTTTTAATCCTCTTCAAATTTCCGAGCAGCGGAATCGGTTTTAGGCCTTTTAGTTCATCTAATAGTGGCGATACGGCAGGGATATTATTTATTAAATATATTGGTATATGATCTGCGAATGCTATCGCCATTTCAATAAGAACATTGGGTCCAATATAATCTGGTATATTATGCTTTTCATCATTGATAACAAGTATGGCATCTGCCCGGCGCACCTCATCAATATGCTTACGCATCGCCTGAGTTTTTGCATCAGAATTATCAGTCATATTTAAAGTGCTCAGTGGATCAAGACTGAATACTCCAGATTTTTTCATGAGGACAGCAGTCTCAGGAATAATAACTTCCCACCCAAGAGATTCTAACTCTTCTTGGACCTGACAAACATGTTCGTAGAAGCTAAAACTTGCGCATAGCGTAATAATTGATTTCCTGCTTGTTTCTCCATGCATCTATTATTAGTATACAGCTAACAAAAACGAATAGGTACGAAGAATGTTACAATTCAATTTCAATACTTACTGGACAATGGTCTGACCCCATTACGTCTGGATGAATTGCAGCACCAATTATTTTATTAGAAATCGTTGCACTTGCAAGCCAGTAATCAATTCGCCAGCCAACATTTCGCTGACGAGCACCACCCCAATGTGCCCACCATGTATACGCATCTTTTTCTTCAGGATGGAGTGTACGAAATGTATCGATAAATCCTGCGCTGATCATGTTATCCATTCCTTCACGCTCTTCGGCTGTAAAACCGGCATTTTTGAGGTTATCTTTTGGTCTTGCGATGTCGATTTCAGTATGAGCAACGTTAAGATCGCCACTAAATAGGACTGGTTTAGTTTTTTCAAGAAGCTTCACATAAGCGAGAAATCCCTTATCCCAATGATCATGTCGTAGACTCAGGCGTGTTAGATCTCGTTTGCTATTAGGTGTATAGACTGTTACGATCCAGAAATTATCGAACTCTGCAGCAATAACTCTCCCCTCTTTGTTTGGGTCACCATATGTGTCACCTTGAACGTCGTATGTTTTTACGATACTTTCCGGGAATCCATCGACCACTTGGAGCGGTTTTGTTTTACTGAAAATTGCAGTGCCAGAATAGCCTTTTTTTGCTGCGCTAAAAAAATGTTCATTATACTGGGGAAAATCAATTTCGAATTGACCGCGATCTGCCTTAGTTTCCTGGAGACAGAGTATATCTGGGTCATGCGTACTAATAAGCTCCTGCAGCGCACCCTTGTTTAGAACTGCACGTATGCCATTAACATTCCAAGAATAGAGTTTCATAAAAATAGTATAACAGGGCCTATCTGTGTCCGCCACTCTGAGGTATGAAAAATACCGACTATTTCTAATCGGTATTAATCATTTTTCTATTTGAATTATCGGTTAAGCATTGCTGAAAGTAGGCTGCGTCGGCTTGCGACGTAATAGCCAGTACTTGCTACGATGGCAGATAGGCCAATGACTGCACCAATACCGTCACCTGCGCCTGTGTGAGGTAGTTCAGGTGGAGTTACAGGAGGAACAACACACTCAGGGCTGTCTTTTGGAAGTGTTTCTTTACCTGGAACTGTACAGTTTTCAACACAGTTAGGACTGTTTGCAGGGAATGTCTCTTTACCTGGAACTGCACAGACTTCTACGTCAATTGCAATTTCGGTTTTACAGCTATTCGATGTTCGGTCACCAAGGCTAGTTTTTGCTGTTACCTGTGCAGTATATGCGCCAGGAGTAAGGTCGCCTGAAGTCATTGTAGTTGTGCTGTTAACATTTGATACTACTTTGCCAGCGCTATCTTTGATAACAAACTGGTAGCTAGTAATTTTTGCACCACCAGAAGCACTTGCAAGCGCATTAAGTGTGTAGTGGGTACGATTTGAAATCGTTGCAGTCAACTGTTTACATTCAGCAATTGGCTGGGGGCTAATTGTGAAACCTGCAGTACATGCACTACTGTTTCGATCGCCAAGACTTGTTTTCGCAGTTACTGTCGCTGTGTATGTACCGTCTTGGAGTGATCCAGTAAGTACTGGGCTACTTTGAGTCGTTGTCTTAACGACTTTACCACTCTTGTCTTTGATGACAAATGTGTAAGCGCTTACAGTAGCACCGCCGGATACGCTAGATGTCGCAGTGAGCTTGTAATCATTACGGTTACTAATTGTTGCGATGAGACTTTTACATTCTGCTAGTGGCTGAGGAGGAATTGTAAAAGATGTACTACAAGTGCTAGCAGTTCTATCCCCAAGTGTTGTTTTAACAGTTACTTTAGCTGTATATTTACCAGGTTGAGCATAAACATGGTCGGTCATATTCGCACTAGTAGTGGCAGATTTACCATCACCAAAGTCAAATACATAACCAGTAACTTTTGCACCGTTCGTAACAGTTGCAGTAGTCGTTAGGTGGACTTTGTTACGGTTAGAGATTGTTGGTGTAATGCTTACGCAAGCTGCTGTTTGAACAGGTTTTGGTTTAGGAGGTACTGGGATTGCCTTAACTGCGTTAGCACATGATTTAAGGATTGCTCCTGTGAAATTACCATCTTTATCAAAGAATACAAATGCAGATATACTGTCAGATGCAAAGCTTGTTGATGTAGCTCGTTCATAGAATGTAGTACTACCAACTTTAAATGAAGTACTACCTGGCATATTCTGGCGACCAACGCTGCGTGCGTTTGTTGCAACTACTTTACCATCAACGATAACACGACCGTCTTTAGTAGTAATTCCATCTTTAGCGGAACTAATAGCAGTAGGATTGATACCATAATGAGCATATAGCCCAGGAAGATCACCTGTTTTGTTCTGGTTATACTTTTGAGTAAACTCACTAGCTGTTAATGCACCACAGTAAATAACTGAGTTTGTATCACAGTCACGACCTTGTGCGTGTAGCTGTGTTGCACCAACTGTCGCTATAGCGGCAATTGATAATAAGATTGCTAACAATTTTTTCATGTAACTCACCTCCTCAAGTGAAAACTATACTTCATACACTAACACAAAATATTTAAAAAGTCAACACATTTTAAACTAAAATTGTCAAATAAAGTAATTTGTTTTAAACATAAGTACAATGGCTTATTACTATTGGAGTGATTTAGCTGTTTTTTATTGCACGTGACGCATCACGTTCTTGATCACGACGTTTCAGGGTTTCACGCTTGTCATAATTCTTTTTACCCTTACCTAGCGCAATAACAATTTTTATGTGTCTACTTGTTGTGATAAGTTTTGTCGGTACTATTGTCATGCCCTGTTTACGGCGGATTGCAAGATCAGTAATCTGTTTACGGTGTGCAAGCAGCTTACGGGGGCTCGTATCGATACTTCGACTGGTAGGGTCACCTTTTTTTTGTAGCATAATGCTAAAACTAGTATTATTAAGCCATAATTCGTTGTCGCGAATTGTCACAAAAGAACCTTTGAGTTGTACATGTCCATCTCGAGCAGCTCGAACCTCAGGCCCTGTAAGCGCTAGGCCGACCACAAGATCTTCGCCAAGTTCATAATCAAACCGAGCCCGACGATTGACGACGGCTCCAGGTTTAGTCACGACTTTCTTTTTTTGTGCCATAATTACACTCTATTGTAACAGATACGTTATGAGCATTTGTGGTTTGTTATACTAAGATGCATGTATAAACGTATTCTTTTAAAACTATCAGGCGAACAACTTCAAGGCGAATTCGAGGGTGGGTTTGATGCAAAACGTGCAGCTTGGATCGCAGCCGAAGTTAAAAAGGTTACAGATTCAGAGGTCGTCATTATGATCGGTGGCGGCAATTATGCACGTGGGGCGCAGCTAACTGGTGGTGGCGTTCAGCGTGTCAGCGCCGATAATATCGGCATGATGGCCACAATGATGAATGCGGTCGCACTGACAGATGTATTTAACAATGAAGGACTTCCCGCTAGTGCTGTCAGCAATATTAAAGCGGATCAGATTATTGATCAGTTTACTCATCGTCGTGCCCTCTCGCACCTTAAAAAAGGTCGTGTTGTTATAGTTGCGGGTGGTATAGGTCGCCCATATCTCACAACTGACACTGCTGCAGTTAGTTTGGCGCTCGAGTTAGAGTGCGACGTCATCTTGAAAGCCACAAAAGTTGATGGTGTCTATGACAGTGATCCTCATAAAAATCCTGCTGCACAAAAATATGAAAAGATTAGTCTACAGCAAGCAGTTGAGCAACCGGATATTCAAATAATGGATAAGGCAGCAATTGCGCTTGCCGCCGACCATAACCAATCAATTATTGTTTTTGAACTTTTAGTTGAAGATAATATCGCTAAAGTTGCTCGGGGTGAACTGGTCGGGACAACTATCAGTAGCTAGCCTTGAAGTTCATATTGTTTTAATTTTTTAGCAGCTTTTTCTGTATTATTTTGCTGGAGTTCGAGTAGCTGAGAATAGATGCCACCACTTGAAGCTAGCTGTTCAGGTGAGCCGCATTCATCAACCTTACCATTTTGAAGCGTGACGATCGTATCAACCGATTGGATTGTACTAAGACGGTGCGCAATAATGAGAGTTGTTCGTCCTTTCATTAAACGCTCTAATGCCTCTTGTACTTTTCTCTCGCTACGTGTATCAAGGCTGCTCGTTGCTTCATCAAGTATGAGTATGGGAGCATCTTTTAAAAGCGCTCTTGCAATAGCGATACGTTGTTTTTGGCCACCTGATAGTTTCAACCCACGCTCGCCAATTTCAGTACTATATTGATTCTCGAATTTACTAATAAATTCATGTGCATTTGCAGAAATTGCAGCTGCTTTAACTTCCTCGTCAGTCGCATTCGGTCGGGCATATGCAATGTTCTCGCGGATTGTTCCGCTGAATAATGCAGAGTCTTGAAATACAACTGCAATATTTCGACGAAGGCTTTCCTGGGTAACATCATTAATATTTTGATCATCAATAGTGATCGAACCACTCGTTACATCGTAAAGACGCAGAAGAAGGCTTGTTATTGTCGTTTTGCCTTGACCACTCTCTCCTACGAGTGCAATTTTACTATCTGCAGGAACATCAAAACTTAAATCTTTTAACACGGGAGACTTCGCATCATATCCAAATGTGACATTTTTAAATACAACCGCACCACGTACAACGTCTAGTTTTTTTGCATTTTCCTGATCTGTGATCTCAGGTTTTTCGTCCATGACTGTGAAATAGTCTTTGCTATTTGCAATCGCACGTTGAGTCTGGCCAACAAGGTAGCTGATACTAAATAAAGGTATACGCATTAACTGTGTATACTGAATCAATAACACCATAGTACCAATACTGTATTTACCATTTGCTGCTTCAATAAATATGAATGCATATAGTGCAAATGTCATTGACGCCAGGACGCTGCGACGAATTGCATCGTGTTTCTGCCAGTAGATGCTCTGGGGACTTGTTGTTTTGACTAATGAGTTCATTAATTTACCAAATATTTGAAGCTCATGCTTTTCTTGGGCAAAACTCTTGACCACGCGGACTTGACCGACACTTTCTGCAAATCGTCCACTGGCTACGTCGCTTTTTTGGTTGATTTCTTTTTGCCAGACAAGCCACTTTTCGCTCGTAAGTGCGGTAAGCCATATGAAAATTGGGTACATGGCGAGTAGTATAAGTGCGATTGGCCAGGAATACTGAGCGACGATAATAAGAGTAAAAACTGAGCTAAATAAGAAAAATAGGAAATTATTACTTAGTGCTTGAGTAAAGTCGCTTATTTGGTGAATGCCACGGTTCATCCGGCTTATGATCGTTCCTGTTAATTCAGTGTCAAAATAACGCTGAGGTAACCTTAACACATGTGCGTAATAACGATTGCTTAGTAGGCGCTGTTGATTAGCTGCAAGCATATCTCCCAAATAGTTACTAAAATTGCTAAACAGAGTTTGACTAATATCAGTCAAAAATATTAAACCAGCAAAGATCGCAACTTTTGTGATGTCCACATGTCCGCCTCCTGATAGCTTGCTAATCTCATCTATCGCTGCCTTTGTAAGAATCGGTACAAGTTGTGAGACGGCGGCAATTAAAATGGTAAAAACTGCGACACCGATGTAATATCGTCGCAGCTCACTAGTAAAGCGGATAATTCGCCAAATACTTTTCATTAACATCATTATAACACCCCTGAACTTATCCATAGTGCTCTGCCTACACGAGCGCATCGTGATTATCACTTTCTGCTGCTCGTTATACGGTAAATTTTCCTGTTATAGTTATGCGTATGGATTATCAAACTTGGGACCGCGATGCCCTACAAAAGACGACGTATGGCCACAGCGGATCCTCAACTGCAGTTTGGAGTACAAAGCCAAACGGCAAGCCTCTCATTATTCTTGTCCATGGCATTAGCGGCGATCATCACGGCCTAGCTGCCATTGCATACGAACTTTCCTCGCTTTATCAAATTGCTATTGTTGAGCTACCTGGGCATGGCAATAGTGACCCTATTCCACTTCCTGACGCCAAAAGTCTACAACGTTGGTTTAGCGCAACACTTAAAAGTATTACTACCACCATAGGCAATCCAGCGCTTATCTGCGCGCATTCGTTTGGCTGCTCAGCAGTTTTATCTCAAGAGATTATTGATAAATATACAATTATTTTGCTAAATCCCGTTCCAACGCCGAGTCGAACCTATGCCCGTTATGCAAAAGGTATCATGAGATCTGCCTCATTCTGGGCACACATCTATAACTGGCCTTTTTTAGTTTATCTTCGTGGACGAGCGCTTATGCAGGTTCGATCAAAAGCTGCCCGTAAAAGAGTGAGTTGGGCTGGACATGCGTCAAGAGCAAATTATACACAGACTGTTTATCAGGCTGGTCTAGTGGATATGATTTTGGACGGTTCGGCGTATCGCTACGCCTCTGATGGTAAGGTGAAATTAGTGATTTGTGGACTACACGACACAACTGCGACTCAGCGTGATCACCCAAGCTTTGCGAAAATTTTCGGCTCAACTGAAGTAACTTTTGTAAGTGGGGGTCATTTATTACCGATCGAGTCTCCAGATGTAGTCGCAAGGATAATAAAATCATCCATGCTACACTAGATTAAATGAATAAAATTCGCGTTAACATCGTGTCGGAAAGTGATATTTCGGTTCAAGGTCATGGAGTTCACACAGCTTATGATGAAATAGCTACTGCACTTGAAAAGCGTGATGACGTCACTCTTATCAGAGGTGACTTTGGTAAAAAAACGGACTGTGATATTGTCCACCTTCATACTATTGGTCCGCGTACGTGGCGAAAATTATCCCAGTCTGGTCCTAAGAAGGTTATTTCGGCTCATGTCGTTCCAGCTTCACTCGTAGGTTCGATAGTTCTTGCCAAGTATTGGTCGTTTGCTGCTTCTTGGTATATGAAATGGTTCTATAACCGTGCAGACAAAGTCCTTGCCGTGTCGGGTACGGTTGCTAAAATCCTGCACGATGATCTGAAAGTGCCACAGAAAAAAATTGAGGTATTCTATAATACAATCGACATGAAGCGCTACGTCACTACTGGCTCAGAGAAAACCGCTGCTCGTAGCCGCCTTAAACTCTCAGATGATGCATTTATAGTTCTTGGAAATGGCCAGGTTCAGCCGCGTAAACGTCTTGATATTTTTGTAAAAATGGCACAAGCATTGCCAGATGTAACATTTATATGGGTTGGTGGCATACCCTTTAAGCAGTTAGGTGCGGACTACGCGTCAATGCATCGACTCATGACAGAAGTCCCAGATAATCTGAGGGTTACGGGAGTTATTCCACATTCAGACGTTAAAGATTACTTTGCCGTTGCTGACATTTTCTGTCTGCCAGCAGAACAGGAGAATCATCCTATGTGCGTACTAGAAGCTGCAAGTAGAGGCATACCTATTATTCTGCGGGATATTCCTGAGTATGATGACACATTTGGCCATGATGCATGGCGCTGTGATGACGATCATTTCATTGAAGCTGTCGCTATGTTACGTGATAACGATGATCTATATAAGCAATGGGTTACGAAAACGCAATCTATTGCAGAACGATTTGATTCAGGCCTTGCTGCAGAGCGTCTCGTCAAACTGTATAGGCAGCTGGTATAATAGCCATATGCGCATAGGCCTTTTTACTGACACCTATAGACCATCCATAAATGGAATTGTATTTGTTATCGAATCTCTCCGTACTAATCTTGAGGCTGAGGGTCACGAAGTATTTATATTTTGTCCAGCAAGTACTGTGCGTCGTTCTCAGCATGCTGCCCTGTTTGACGATGATGACCATATTATTCGATTCCCAAGTATAAAAGGCGCATTTTTTGATGATTATGACACTAGTCTTTTCTTCCCTCCTCGTGTGTTATCACAAGCTAAATCATTAAATCTTGATGTGATTCACTTCTTTACCCCAAGTCAGGTTGGTCTTATGGGTGCCTATATCGCATTTAAAACTGATGTGCCGCTGATCGCTCAGCACTGTACGGACCTTCGCCAATATGTGGAACATTATAGAAGCGGTATGCTTCTCCCGGGTCTACTCGCGCTCGTTGCAATACTGCCTTTTGCGGTTAAAGTTGACGGCAAAGACATCCGCGAGCTTATGAAAATGTATCGTCCCCGGCGTGAACGCGTTCAATGGAATATAGACATTGTTGAGCATGTCGTTACGCTCGTCTATAGTAAATGTGATGCGGTCATTGCTCTTAGCCGAAAAAGCCAGAAACAACTTGAGGGTTGGCAGACAGAAGATAATTATAATTATGATGTGACACTAATGCCAAACGGCGTTGACCGTATTACTCCACCAACTGAAGGCGAGTTAACAAAGTTTCGTCAAGATTGGGGTATTGCAGGAACGGACGAGGTATTTGGTTTTGTAGGTAGACTTGGGTCGGAAAAAAATCTTGATATATTAATTGAATCCATAGAAAAAGTTGTTGCAGCCCGTCCAAAAGCTCGACTTATGTTCGTGGGTGATTATGAATATCGTGAGAGACTTGAGGAACTAGCCGCTGAGTCATCTTGCCCTGATCGTATCACTTTTACTGGAGCCCTTCCCCGTGAGCAACTGGGTGCTGTATACGCATCTATGAAAGTGTTTGTATTTCCTTCTCTTACAGATACTCAAGGCTGGGTACTTCATGAAGCTGCGCTTGCTGGCCTACCTATTGTTCTGCTCGACCGTGAACTATCTGAAGTAATGGTTCCTGGTGTAAGTGGCGAATATGCAGACAATAATGCTGATAGTGTAGCTGAAAAAGTGACAGATCTTTTGGCACATCCAAAAAAACGTCAAGAATACGGTGAGCAAAGTCAAAAATTAGCGCGTCGTTTTACTGAAAGACATCAAGTTAAAAAACTTATCACATTGTACGAACGCGTTACTAAAAGTCACCTTACTGACTAATTAATAATTGACGTAAAAACAACAAAATCATTAATTAGTCAAATATTACCAGTCGTTTATCTATCATCTTGACCCCTATTCTGCTACTATGGATCAGATGATCGCTGATATTACTATTTCTGAAAAAAGCTTTGGCCCTAAGATTCTTATGAGTGGGATTAAGTTTAGTATTGATGATAGTGAAAAAATTGGTGTTATTGGTCGGAATGGTGTTGGTAAATCGACGCTGTTTGGCATTCTTACTGGCGGTGATAAAGATTTTACTGGTGATGTTATCTATAAACGCGGTACCGTGATCGTATCAACCGCGCAGGAACACCACGATATGGGAAATACGACAGTTCTTCAATATGTTCTTGCTGGTCTACCCGAATATGCAGAACTTTCTCAGATTATGGAAACGTACCCAGTTACTATGGGTGATGATATGAAAATGATAGACACTTACACGACAGCATTACAACGCTTTGATGATAAAGGTTTTTATCAAATAGAGGAACAGATTGAGCGTGAGCTTGATAATTTTCAGTTACCAAATATTGCACACCAACAATTTTCGACACTATCAGGTGGTCAAAAACGATTGGTTGAGGTGATTAAAATTATGCATTCTCAGGCGCAGCTTGCGCTTGTCGACGAACCGACGAACCACATGGATTATGTCGCCAAAGATCAGTTTATTGATTGGATGAAGTCCGCTTCTGAAGCCATGCTTGTTATTACTCACGACCGTGATGTACTTCGTGAGGTTGATCGAATCGTAGAGCTAAAAGACGGTGAAAGTGTGAGTTACAAGGGTAACTATGACGCATATTTGAAGCAAAATGCTGTGTCTACAGGTAGCCAAATGAATGAATTTGAAATGATTGAAAAGCGTATCGTAAATCTAAAAGTAAAAGTTCTCGACTATCAGCGTCTTAAGGAGAAGTCACGAAATCCGGGAACGATCCAAAAGTTTAAGCGCCTCGAAGAAAATAGCCGAAAAGAACTAAATGAATTACAAGCAAAAGAAAAGCCTAGCTTTTGGATTGATAAGGAGTCCGCAGCAAATCTTCACTATAAGGTTGCTGCTCAATATGACAAATTTAAGTCTAAAAATATTCGTATGAATATGAAAGCTGATGAGTCGAGAAGCAAGCACGTTCTCGTAAGCGCAAAAAACCTTAGCCTTGGGTACGGTGACACGGCACTATTTGGTGGCGTTAATATCGATCTTCGTGAAGGCGAAGCTCTTGAGGTTCGAGGGCGTAACGGTGCTGGTAAAACGACGCTTATAAAAGCCTTACTAGGTGATAAGACACCGAAAGTTTTCTCCGGTGAAGTAACTCTTGATTCGCATGTGCGCATTGGAGTTTATGAGCAAGAAGTGCTACCGACATACTTTGATCTTCCACTAGCATTAGCAGTCGAAAAAATGTATCTTTCTCGCGACTTACCTATATCTACAACAAAAATTCGTAGTCTTCTTAGTGATTATTTATTCACGGAAGGAGATGGTCATGTTCCAGTTTCAAAACTATCTGGTGGTCAAAAAGCTCGTTTTCAATTAATTACAATGCTTGCAAATGATCCGCAGCTTTTGATACTTGATGAGCCGACAAACCACCTTGATCTTCCATCAATTGAGGAGTTGGAGACAGCACTTGGAAGATATAGTGGTGCAATTTTGTATGTGAGTCATGATGGATATTTCCGTAAACAACTTGGAGGTGATGTCGTTCAGGTTGGTACTAAATAAGAAGTTTATGGTCTAACATTCATTTTAAAATAAAACTACCTCGTTACTAACGAGGTAGTTTAAGTATATTTTAATGATAGTGTTATGCCGCTGAAACGGGTGCAATATTATGTGCTTTAATTGCAGCATCAATTTTTGGACGATCGAATCCAAGAACGATATCACCTGCAATGTCAGTAACAGGGACACCCTGAAAGTTCCCGTTAATTTTAGTCATTAATTCAGCGTAGGCTTCTTTATCTTCCTCTATATCTTTTTTGATATATGGAATACCTAGCTTGTCTAGCCACTGTGCTTCAGTGTGGCAGAAAGCGCACCAAGTAGTGCTGTAAATAGTGACCTGTGCTGTATCGCTCATGAGTACTCCTTTTCGTTGTATTTACTATACATTATACACTAAAATGTATCACTTTGATACAAATTTAAAACATTTACGTTTAAGTGCTATATACTAGAATTGTATTATGCTTATGAATCTTGTCAATGAATCAAGAGTATCTCGGAGGTTTTCGGTTGGTTTTGCGCTTCCGACTGTTTTGATTGCATCAACAATCATGATGGCCGTACTTCTGCTCTCCATTCAGGCAAATACTGCTGTCCGTGCTGAGTTAATGACCCAGTACTATAATCAGCAGGCTCGCCTCGCTTCGCAGTCTGGGGCTACGAGAGCGCAGCAGTGTATTAGCGATAATGGCTCATCCGTAACATGGACTGATGCAAAGCCGCTAACACCCGCAACTGACTGTTCAGGTAATGTTGTTGTTGGATATCCCGCGTATATCTTGACGTCACCTGGCGTGAGAACCTCTTTTAGTGTTCCCGCCCCTATCGTATCAAACGGTACTCAGCGGATTAAGGTAAATGGCATAGTAGAGCTTGTAAGGTCAAGTTCGAACGTTGCATGGAGGACGTACAGTCAGGCTCTTGTTTCGCAAGAAGGGGCAGATGTAAGTTTTAGTAATGTCGCATTCGGCTATGCAAGCACGGAAGGTTCGTACTTTGCTACAATTGGTCTTTCTGGAGATGTTAATGCACTAGGCTACAATGGCCAAGGACAACTCGGAACGGGAGATACAACTTCTAGTTCGACACCTCAACCGTTCTCGCTTCCGGGAGGGGTAAAAGCTACTCAACTAGCAACGAACTATTTGTCATTAGGAACAAATATGTTTGCTATCACTTCCGATGGTAAGGTTTACGGAGCCGGACAAAACACGAGCGGTCAGCTAGGTAATGGCACTGTTAACGCGTCAGCTGCGTTCCCGACAGTTTTTGGTCTTCCAGCGGGCGTAAAGGCAAAGTATGTCGGAGTGCTTGGCGTTGCAACATACGTAATAGGTGACGATAATAATGTTTATGCTAGTGGATCTTGTCAGTATGGTATTCTAGGTAACAACTACACAATAACTGGATGTGCAAACAAGTCCTCATATGTCAGGGTCAACCTTCCTACCCCAGTACTTAGCGATCCGAATACTTTGCCTGTTTCTATAGCTGGTTCGACTCCCCCGACAAATATGGCACTTGATAGGTTAAATGTGTATCTTCGTATGCAGGGCGGGCGTGTATATACATGGGGCATCAATGATTATGGCGAGCTTGGGAACGGGACTGTTGTCGCCTCCTCTACTCCAGTTAAGGTTGGTGTGTATGGCGACTCCGGTCAGCCCAAAGCGACTCAAGTTGCATTTGACGGTAAAACCGCATATATTCTTGATAATACTGGAGTTGTCGCAGCTATTGGTAACAATATTGACGGTGAGTTAGGCGGAGCAGGATCACATCTCATCCACCAAGCAACTGGTATGTGTTTGAATAATGCAGGTAATTCGACGGCAAATCAAAAGGCATCCTTATATACGTGTGTAACTGCTCAGTCTGAACTTGTGCAGTTCCTCTCTGATAAAACGATAGTGCTAAAGACTAATGCTACTACTTCGAGATGTTTGGCTAATGGAGGTCGGCTTACGACTGACGGCAACCCAACATATATATATGACTGTAATGGTGACGTAGCTGCAGAAACATGGGTCTTAAATGATGATGGAACGATTAAAAATGTTGGATCAGGAAAGTGTTTAAATAACCCAGGTAATGCGACTGCTCTCGATTCACCACTAAGTATAATAACCTGTAATGCAGCTTCAACATCACAGCAATGGAACTTGGATCAAAGTCCTTACTTGAGCGTTGTCCCCATTCCAAGTACCGCTGGTACTGTTAAGAGTATAGCAACCGATCAATATAGCGTATTATTTCTGACAAGTAGTGGGCAAGTATGGGGTGCTGGAATGAATGAAAGTGGGCAGCTCGGTAATGGCTTACCGTCAAGGGTGGCGAATCCTGCACTTACGCAGATGGTTCTTCCTGCAGGTCGCAAAGCTGTTAATGTTTACACGACAAAAGCAGGCGGTATTGGATCTTTGTATGCAAACACTTACGTCGTCCTTGATAACGGAGATGTATATGGATGTGGCACGAATTCTTTTGGTCAATTAGGAATTGGCATAACATCACCTAGTGAAAATATTCCAAAGAAGATGAACCTCCCTTCAGGAGTTAAGGCAAAGGTCGTTCAGTCTGGACTCGGCACGACTGTTATTCTAACAACTACAGGTAGCATTTACACAGTTGGTAATAATGCAGATGGACAACTGGGCGATGGAACAACAAATAATAGTTCAATACCCCAGGCAAACCGCTACACAAACGTTATTCCACTCGTTTTGTTCTAGTACTATTATTAGATAATGACGTGAGGTGCCATCCGCCACATGATGGACATAGATACACCGATAATTCGAGATTTAATTGCGAAAGCATTTGATACTCAGCAGCTGATTGGGCTATTTTTTCATTTGTAAAACGACGCTTAGCTTGGCACTGAGCGGTATTCGTAAAAAGTTCGTGTTTTTGAGTTTTATTCTTTCGCGGCATCGTTTACAATTCTTTCGTTCACTGTTACAGTATATAAGTACATGAGCACATCACCAAACCCTACTGGTGCAGCGCCCATACCGCCGGATAAATCGACGGTAATTTTATTGATGAGCACTATTGGTGATACGACATGGCGTATGTTTGTGCCAAGCATTGGGTTCACTATCTTGGGTGTTGTTGCCGACAAACAATTCGGTACAAAGCCTTGGCTCACAGCAGTAGGTATCATAGTTGGGGTATTTGTGGCTGGACTACTAGTTCGTCTCCAAATTAAGAAAGTACAACAAAAATAATATATGAATACATTATATACATTTGCTAGTTCAAATCTTCATATCAGCCTTTCGGCCGAACCGATATTTCACATCGGAAGTTTTGCTATTACAAATGCAATGCTTCTTGGATTCTTAGGCACTATTGTCACACTTGTGATATTTTTCTACGTCGGCTCAAAGCTTAAAAAAGGTTCAACGAATCGCTTCGTTGGACTTGTGCAGTGGGCATTTGAAGGCATGCTTAAGTCAGTTGACGATGTTATAACAGACCGCAAACTTGCAAGAACTATTGCCCCAACTGCCATAACAATCTTCTTTTTTGTCCTGATTAATTACTGGCTTGGTATTCTTCCAGGTATTGGTTCAATCACTTGGAATGGGCTGCCTCTGTTTCGTAGCTTAACAGCTGATTTGAATTTCACGTTCGCTATCGCCATCATTACGATGGTTGGTGTGCAGATTTACGCAATAAAGCACCACGGTGTTTTTGGGAATGCTGGCCGATATTTTAAAAATCCACTCAAAGATCCGATCGGTGCATTCGAAGGTGTCCTAGAATTTATTGGTGAGTTTTCACGAGGTGTCTCCCTCAGCCTACGATTATTTGGAAATGCATTTGCGGGTGAAGTTTTGCTACTCATTGTCGGTATCTTAACGAGCTACTTTGCAACTGTCACACTGCCAATATTCATGGCATTTGAGCTATTTATTGGTTTTATCCAGGCGTATGTTTTCTTTATCCTCACGTTAATATTTACTTCTCTCGCCCAAGAATCGCATGCCGGCGACCCATCATCTGACCATTCCCCTGCTGCTTCCGCCAAAAAGGCAACTCAGCTGGAATGATATAATTGAAATAATACCTAAAGGAGATTTAAATAATGAACGAATTAGCATTTGGTTTGACATACGCATTACCTGCACTTGGTGCAGCAATCGGCGTGGGCTTTATCGGTGCAGGTGCGCTTAATGCACTTGGTCGAAATCCAGAGAAACTTGGTGATATCCGTACGCTAATGATTACAGCGATCGTTTTCGCTGACTCACTCGCTATCATCGGTATCATCGTGGCAATTATTGCAAAGTTCCTCTAAATAAAAGGCGTATAAAGTATGAATATACTCACTCAATTAGCAACGACTGAAGCCGTCAAAGGGGGTATCTTCGAGGCGCTTGGCATAGACTGGAAGACGTTAATTTTTCAGATTATTGCTTTTTTGATTCTCGTATTTCTACTTGGTAGGTTTGTATATCCTGTCTTGATGAAGTCTGTTGATAAACGTCAAGCTGAGATCCAATCTGCAAGTGAAGCTGCGCTTGAGGCAGAAAAAAAAGCAACAGCAGCTGAAAAGAATATTGAAAAGCTTCTTGCAGAAGCACGTAAAGAAGCTAGTGATATTGTTACCACTGCGAAAGACGAGTCTGCTGCTTTATCAGATGCAGCTGATAAAAAAGCAAAAGCTCGTGCTGAACATATAGTTGAAGACGCACGTGAACAACTTGAAAAAGACGTTATTGCAGCGCGTAAGACACTTCATAACGATACAATTGATCTTGTGGCACTTGCAACAGAAAAAGTTATTGGTAAAACAATAACACCGGCACTTGATAAAAAGATCATTGCAGGTAGTGTTAAGGAAGTAAGCTAATCATGGCTACGCGTTTGTCCCGTCGAAAAATTGCCGAATATTACGGCAAAGAAATCCTTAAAGGAACTTCTTTAAAGCAGCTTACACAGGAGCTTTCTGCGTTTCTTATTGATACAAGACGAACGCGTGAACTTGTGCTTATTGTTCGCGATATCGAAGATGTTCTTGCACGAAGCGGTACGGTCATAGCGGATGTCACCAGTATTGAGCCACTTGATGAAACTGCAAAAAAATCAATCAGTGCATTAGTGTCTACTGTTTATAACACAACTGAGCTGCATATACGTCAACATATCGATGCAACTATCATCGGCGGTGTCCATATCCAGTTACCAAACGAAGAGTTTGATGGAACACTACGACATAAACTAACTCGCTTAAGTGCGAACAAACTGTAAGGAAGAGGAATACATGGCTGAACTATCAGTAACTGAACTAAGTAAGAACTTAAGAGATGCAATTACTAATCTTGAAGTAAATGAAGGCCTCGGACAAGTAGGTATTGTTGTTCGTGTTGGTGACGGAGTCGCTTGGGTTCATGGACTGCGGGATGCTGGTTATTCTGAGATGCTCGAAATTGATAGTGCTGATGGTACAGTCGATGCATTTGCCCTTAACCTTATGGAAGATGAAATCGGGGCTGTGCTTCTTGGCAGTGACGAGCTAGTATCAGCGGGTGCGAAGGTTCGTCTAAAAGGCACGCTTCTTCAAGTTCCTGTTGGCCCTGAACTACTTGGCCGTGTGGTTGATCCACTTGGCCGTCCTCTTGATGGTGGTGCGCCGATCAAAACCAAGCATACCGGGCTTGTTGAGCGTGAGGCGATTGGCGTGATGGGCCGTAAATCTGTGCACGAGCCACTCATGACTGGTATTGCTGCTATTGACTCTATGTTCCCTATTGGCCGTGGCCAGCGCGAGTTAATTATTGGTGATCGCCAAACTGGTAAGACTGCCCTAGTGATTGACACAATGATCAACCAAGGAAAGCAGAAAACTGGTGTCGTGAATGTATACGTTGCAATTGGGCAAAAGCTTTCGAAAGTTGCCCGCTTAGTTGACCGACTTAAAGAAGAAGGCGTTATGGATCAAACAATTATTGTTGCGACTGGTCCGGCTGACCCAGCTTCACTTCTTTATTTGGCACCTTATGCTGCAACCGCTATGGGAGAATATTTCCGCGATAACAAACAGCACGCTCTTATGATCTACGATGATCTTACGAAACATGCAGTTGCCTATCGTCAAATGTCGTTACTTCTTCGTCGCCCGCCGGGACGCGAAGCATATCCTGGTGATGTTTTCTATCTTCATTCTCGTTTACTCGAGCGATCAGCAAAACTGTCAGACGATCTCGGTGCAGGTTCTTTGACAGCTTTGCCAATCATTGAAACACAGGCTGGTGATATCTCTGCTTACATTCCAACGAATGTCATTTCAATTACTGATGGGCAGATCTTCCTTGAGACGGATTTATTTTATCAAGGTATTCGTCCAGCGATCTCTGCGGGCTTGTCTGTTTCTCGTGTTGGAGGCGCTGCCCAGACGAAGGCTGTCAAAGGAGTCAGCGGTGGCCTCAAACTTGGCCTCAGTCAGTTCCGAGAGCTTGCGAGTTTCGCCCAGTTCGGTAGTGATCTTGATGAAGCGACTAAGAAGCAGATTGATCGTGGCCAGCGTCTTACGGAGCTCCTTAAGCAGCCACAATATCAACCTGCAAGCATCTGGGAACAGGTAGTTAGCGTGTACGCAGTATCACACGGGCACTTTGATAGTGTTCCAGTCAGTAAAATAAAAGATGCACAGGCCTCATTACTTACGCGTCTTTGGACTGATCATAAAGATGTGATGCGAGTTATCAACACTGGAGATAAGTCAACTGATGAGCAGTTTACACTAATTGATACAGTTGCTAAAAAAGTAGCTAAGGGATTCGAGGGAAAGTAGTTTCATGGCTTCAACGCAAGGCTTAAAACTTCGAATTCGCTCGGTTAAAAGTACCAAGCAGATTACGAAAGCTATGCAGCTGGTTGCCGCCAGTAAGATGCGCCGTGCCCAAGAAGCAACGAAAGCATCAGCTCCCTACACTCAGGCTGCAAGTGAGATTCTCAGCTCACTTTCGAGCCATACCGCAAGTGACAACCATCCACTATATGTATCTCGTCCTGTTAAGACTCGCTTAATGATTGTCATAGCATCAGATAAAGGACTTGCAGGCGCGTACAACTCGAATGTTCTTAAGATGTACACAACTGAATTAAAAGATGATGTTAAAAATAGCATAAAGAGCGAGACGATCACTGTTGGTCGCAAGGCTTCACAATTTGCCACAAGGATCAAAGGTGCAGAGATTATCGGTGTCTACGAAGGCTTACCAGATCATCCTGATGGTAGTTCGCTACTCCCAATGTTTGCAATGGTTCAAGATAGATTTGTTTCGGGTGAAGTTGATGCCGTTGATCTAATATTTACTGAATTCGTCACAAGTTTAAATCAAAAGACAAAAATGGTGAGAATTTTACCTGCTGGATTTACTTCTGAGCCAAGTGTTGGAGCTGCTCGTGATGTTACGTATGAACCAAGCGCTAGCCGTGTACTTGACGAAGTAACTTCACGTCTTGTTAATGCTCAAATCTTCCAAGCAATTCTAGATGCGCGCGCAAGTGAGCATAGTATGCGAATGCTTGCGATGAAGAATGCTACCGATAATGCTTCTGATCTTGCCGATGATCTCACTCTCGCGATGAACAAAGCTCGTCAGGGTGCTATCACTCAGGAATTAGCCGAAATATCTGGTGGTGCGGAGGCAATGAAATGATAGATATAATGAAGCGGAATGAGAATGATACAACTATAATGACCACAAAGGAGACGATATGAGTAAAGCAGAAAATACAGGAAAAATTATCCAAGTCGTTGGTGTGGTGATTGACGTTGAATTTAAAGATTCAAAGTTACCAGCCATCTACGATGCGTTAAAGGTTGATAGTATTGTTCTTGAGGTTGCTCAGCACCTTGATGAGCATACTGTTCGTACTATTGCGATGAGTAGCACGGATGGACTAAAGCGTGGTCAAGATGTTACTGCAACGGGGGCTCCGATTAGTGTTCCAGTTGGCGCTGACACTCAAGGCCGAATGTTTAATGTTATTGGTGAGGCAATTGACGGCAAGCCAACTCCAAGTGGCAAGCGTGCATCAATCCATCGCCAGCCACCAACTCTTTCTGAGCAGGCAAATAAAACTGAGATTCTAGAAACAGGAATTAAAGTTATTGATCTTATTGCCCCACTTACTAAAGGTGGCAAGGCTGGTTTGTTCGCTGGTGCTGGTGTCGGTAAGACAGTTCTTATTCAGGAGCTCATTAATAATATCGCAAAGTATCACTCAGGTAACTCAGTTTTTGCCGGTGTTGGTGAACGCACTCGAGAAGGTAATGACCTCTACTACGAGATGGAAGAAGCCGGTGTTCTAGGCAAGACGTCACTTGTCTTTGGCCAGATGAACGAACCACCAGGAGCCCGTCTTCGTGTTGCACTTGCAGGACTTGCCATGGCAGAAGCTTTTCGTGACGAAGGTAAAGATGTATTGTTGTTTGTAGATAATATCTTCCGCTTCACACAAGCTGGCGCAGAGGTGTCTGCACTACTTGGTCGCTTGCCTTCTGCAGTTGGATATCAGCCAAACCTGCAGCAGGAGATGGGTGCTTTACAGGAGCGAATTACTAGTACGAAGAAAGGTTCGATTACGTCAGTACAGGCCGTATACGTACCTGCCGATGACTTTACCGATCCAGCACCTGCGACTACATTTGCCCATCTTGATGCAACAATTGTTATGAACCGTGCATTAACCGAAATCGGTATTTATCCAGCAGTTGACGTTCTCGATAGTAGTAGTAACAGCCTCGACCCTGAAGTTGTTGGTAGCGAACACTACACTGTTGCACGAGAAGTTCAGCGTGTTTTACAGCAATACAAGGAGCTGCAAGATATAATTGCAATTCTAGGCATGGAAGAACTCTCAGATGATCAAAAACAAATTGTAAGTCGAGCTCGTCGATTACAACGCTTCTTTGCACAGCCATTTCATGTTGCCGAGCAATTTACAGGTAATGTGGGAGTATATATTAAGCTTGAAGATACCGTACGTGATGCAAAAGATATTTTGGCTGGAAAATACGATGCTAAACCTGAAAGCTGGTTCTACATGGCTGGTGGACCTCTATCTGAAAAGAAAGATTAGTTGATTTTACAGCATAAATATGCTGTAATGATACTATGAGACAAATCGTCTCGCATCTTGATAGATAGGTGGTAAATATGTCAGGTCACAGTAACAGTGAAATCGACAAGTTGCCAGACCCTTGGGGTAAATCACCGAAGGACTGGAACTTACTGTGGGTCATCCCGTTGGTGCTCATTATCGTCGGCGGCATTGTCGGTTCATTCGTGCATTTCGACAACACTCACGGGAGTCCAACGGCATGGCCATTTCTACGACTTTTCGTCGTGCTTGGCCTCATGGGCATCGCTGCGTTTCTCATCGGTCTTGTGGTTGCCTCACTGCTTCAGAAGCGATACCACCGAGCCATGAAAGCGCTCATCGCACTCATCATTACGCTGCTTGTCCTTCTAGCCATCTACGTATTGGCATGAAGTCACAGCAGACCGTTAATGCGGCAGCACTACTGGAGTATTCTTTCTTCCGTAGTGCTGCCATGGTGGACAATAAGTGCCCCTATCTATCAAATCATCACGTTCTTCAACCCTGGTAAACACCAGGGTTTTTTGGTACTATAATAGATATGAATCTTGAGCTAATAACACTTGACGGCAAAAAAGTTGATCAAGTTGCGTATGAAGTGATCCTTCCAACTGTTGAGGGTGAAATTGCAGTTTTTCCGGGCCATCAGTCCTTGGTTGCGGTAGCTGTTCCAGGTGTAATTTCGGTTCGTTACAATAAATCTGATAAGGATAATACACTTGAATACTTTGCTATAAGCGGAGGTGTCATTGAAATCACAGGTACGTCAGTTCGTGTTCTTGTTGACGAGGCTGATCATGGTGATGACATTATTGAAGCCGAGAGTAAGGCGGCACTTGATCGTGCAATTGCCATGCGAGATAGTGCAAAAGATCAAGTAGAGCTTGAGCGAGCGCATCAGCTTGTTGATCGTCACGCAGTTCGTCTCAAAGTAGCTGGTCTTCGTCGTCGCCATCGTCCATAGTTCTTCTAGTGGTTGCAATCAGCTATAAAAATCCCTACTATTAATATAACCCGCTTTTAGCGGGTCCGCTCTTCTCATCCAATCCTATCAAAGGAGTCATCATGCACGCACTGCTTCGCACAATCGCCAAATGGTTGATGAAGTTGTATTTCAATGTTAAGGTCATCGGTCTGGAGAACATCCCGGCCTCTGGTCCTCTCATCGTGGCATCAAATCACCAGGCAGTTGTCGATTCGTACGCACTCCCTGCGTTTCTCGAACAGGATCTCATCTTTCTGTCCAAGAAAGAATATTTCGAGAAGCCAGGTATCCTGGGCGCACTACTCAGGTGGGCACTTACGGGGAGAGCCATTCCTGTTGATCGAGAAAGTGTCGTTGACGCTGTAGCCGCCTTTGGGAAGCTCGTTGAAGTGCTGAATAAAGGTGGTCGTATCGGTATACACCCCGAAGCTACCCGAGCACCACCCGGTGCAGTCTATAGGGGCAAAACTGGTGCGGTGAATATGGCGTGGAAATCCGGTGCACTCGTGCTTCCAGTGGCGATCATTGGGTCGCATCGTGCCAATAAACCTGGCCGTAGAATTCCACGCTTTCGTGCAAGGATCACGCTCATTATCGGTCAGCCAATGACCTTTGCTCCTCCGATCATCTTCGGTAAACTGAAAGCGGCCCAGAAGCTGCAGCAAGAGACACAGACGCGTCATCTCATGCAGATGATTGCAAAGCTTGCTGGTTGGCTCTATGTCGATGAAGATGCCGGTGATGCAAAAGAGGCATTGTCGAAGGGTGAGTAAGAGTGAGAGGTGGGGGCGACGATCCTGTTCGCCCTCACCTATTCACTTATATTTTAGAATTAATTACGTTTAACAAAGATTTAATCTGACAAACTTTGGCTTCCTAATTTTTCTTCCTCTAAAATTAACTGAATAAATATTCCTGACCCATATGCCTAGCTGGATACTGCTAGTTAAGCGTATTTTGTAAAACCTCACGAGCTTCGGTGGTGCTTGAACTATGCATTAGTTGTTCGCGTAGTTCTGACGCCCCATCGAATTCTCGAATATATATCTTAAAGAATCTCTTAAGAGGTTCAAACTTACGTTCACCAATTTCGCTGGAGTATTTATCATGGAGATCGAGTTGTAAATTCAAAAGTGCAACGAGTTCTTCCCTGCTATGTTGTACTGGAGTCACTTCAAACGCAAATGGATTATGAAAAATACCACGGCCAATCATGATTCCATCAATACCGTATTTTGCGACTAGTTCTTCACCATGTTGTCGGTCACGAATGTCACCATTAATAGTCAGAAGAGTCTGAGGTGCTATTTCATCACGAAGTTTTTTAATATCTGAAACAATTTCGAAATGTGCATCAACTTTGCTCATTTCTTTACGTGTTCGGAGGTGTATTGTAAGGTTTACTATATCCTGACGCAGTATATGAGCCAGCCACTCATGCCACTCATCTGTACGGCTATAGCCTAAGCGTGTTTTTACGCTGACGGGTAGTCCAGATTTTTTTGCGCTAGCAATGAGCTGACTCGCAAGTTCTGGCTGTAGTATAAGCGCACTTCCAGCACCGCCTTTAACGACAGATTTATCGGGGCATCCCATATTAATATCTATACCACTGTAGCCCTGCTTGGCAAGCCCCTTAGCCATTTGTTCAAACTGATCAGGTCGATTGCCCCATATTTGAGCAACCATGGGCTGCTCATCATCCGTAAACGCTAAACGGCTACGCGTACTGTGCGCACCTTTTTCACTACAATAACTTGCGGCGTTGGTAAATTCGGTAAAAAAGATATCGGGTCGAGCTGCTGACGCTACGACGTGACGAAATACAACATCAGTGACTGCTTCCATAGGAGCAAGGATGAAAAATGGTTTTGGAAGTGTGTGCCAGAAGTTATTCATACTATTTTTACTCCGTTAATTATACCATGAGGTCAGAAAGCTATAAGGAAATGAAAAGACCATCGGAGTAAACTCGACGATGGTCAGAAGTTATTTTTACAAGACAGCCAGGGGGAACCCGGCGACACGGTGTGCGGGGGGCACACGTTCGCGGGGTTCCTCCCCTGGTCTGCCCCTCGTGGGGTCCACACAATTCCGATATCCGCAGACTGGGGGGGGGGTAGTCTGAGAACTACGGCAGGGATTTCCCACTATCCGATAGGCTCAAAGAGCCAACCGGTGGTAAAAAGAAACTTAATCTATATTATAGTCTGTTTTACTCGTAGTGTCAAGTACTAAATCGTATATTATACATGAAATAAAAAACCCACCTGAATTTTGAGGTGAGGGGTTTTACGGCGGAGGCGACACCTGAGTATACGTAAGGACGGCATGTCCCCAGTATGTAGAGAGCGGCGGGCTCTCGTTCAGGTGTCTGCCTCCGCAGGAAGTAGTGATAATTGTTGGATCCGTCGGCGTGACGGAGATGCTCAAGAGCTTCCAAGAATCACTGATCCGATCGGTGTGAACGTGTTTTTGTTTTGTTTCTGCGGCTTGCAGGACGGACAAATGTTACGCACCTGAGACCATGCTAGCACGAGCGGTATTGTTTCGTCAATGATTTTTAAATTTTTGCAGTGTTACCACATCTCTCGCCTGACACAATAAAGATTATGTCGAGTGAGAGACGGACAGGAGTAGTACAATTGAACCTGTTTTTTCGAGGTGTTCATGACTGGGTGCCATGATCCTACGTCCGTCACCTAAGTCAGCTGATCTTACTTGCGATCCCCGAAAGGAATGACCTCACGCAGGCAAGATTTTGCTTTCCTTCGAGCTTCTGCAGAACTCGGTTACCCCTGTCAATCTTCGAAAGATTTTTGAGGTAAGCGAAGTCAGATCCGTAGTTCGACTGGCAACTTGACGTACACATGCTACTCACCCCCTTACGGGAATTTGTAGGTCTTTGCAACGGTTGCTGCAAATTAACGCGCAGGTAAAACGGTTGGTGTCGGCGCTGCGGCGATCTATCGACCACCGCAGCGCCGCTCGGGCATGCTAACACACACATTTTTTCCCAAATCTAGTTTTGGTATGTGTGTAGCGGATAAGTCCCCGGGCGGAGGCTTCGAGCCTCACTCTACTCCCTTACAGGAATTGAGTATTCAGACCATGAAGGTCACGCCGAGGTTGGGACTTTCGTCCACCCACTTTCATAGAAAGTGGAGCTTTTTATAATTACTACTCCTGTCAAAGTGCTCAACAAAATCATGTTCTGATCTTGGAGCCTATATGATTATAGGGCATTTACTAGTTATTGTCAATAAGCCACTTTTCGAACGCGAGCATGCCCTTGTAGGTAGGTTCATATATTGAAGTATCTGGGAGATCAAGCGTTGTAATATGTTTCCATACGGCTTGGATGAGTTTTGTGAACAGTTCAAGCTCTTTAAATGTGCAGGTTGCCTCGAGCGCAAGTATCTCTCCATTTTGTGTAGGCTCGATAAACTGTAAGATTCCATTATCAACTGTATAGCCGCGGAAATCTCGAGAATACTCAATGAGCAGTTTGTAAAACATAAGTTGTTGTTTGTATTTGTGGAGCTTTATTTTTTCAAAATCTGTTTTACCAGTCCAACTTCTCGAAGGTTTACCTGTTTTGTAATCCGTGACAATAATTGTTTTTTCATAAATATCAACAAGGTCGAGTGACCCAGTCAGGTGTGCATCTCCAACCATAACGTGTTGGCCCGCAAAACTAAGTTCAGTTTTTTGAGATGGTGTAAAAGAGATATATTTCTGATCAAGAAATGTCTGTAACGCATCACTACCCTTTTGTAGATAAGTCGCAAAATCTGTGGGACTTAAATATTGGGCAGTTAGATTCTTCTCAAAATCATGTAAAATATCTTCAACAGCTCGGTGATTGCCTGTTGCCAGTAAATGAGAGTGTGTATGATGAAGTGTTGCGTGGATAGCTGATCCATAGCTTGCGCTCGGGCTTTTTGCTTGCGGGAAACGCAAGATATTATTTAATAGAAACATCTCAGGTCCTCCACGAGTGACATCGAGAAAGTTATTAAGATGTGTGGCGCTTAGCTTGTAGTATTCTAAAGCCGGCAGTAGTAATTCTTTCATGGTAGCGTTCTTAACTGAAACAACGGGAAGATACCAGCGAAGTGCTGCTGCAGACTCGAGTGATCCTACATCTTGCTCCAGAGTTGGTATAACTGCCTTCCAAGTCGAACCTGCAAGAAAGCTAGCTCTTAGTGTATCCTTGCCGTTATCATCAGATGTACTGTAGCTAATTATCAGTTGCTTCTTTGCGCGTGTCATCGCAACGAAAAACAATCGAAGTCGGTCGTCAAGGTCCCCACCGGATGCCTGAATTGGTAAGTTTTCCGGATAGCTTATAAGTCTACTTCGACTTCGAACTCGCTCACCCCATGCGGTATCTATTGCGCCTATTATATATACATGGTCAAATTCTTGACCTTTTGATTTATGAGCCGTCATTAGATTGACGGCACTATCAACAATATCACTATGAGGTCTAATGCTTGTAATCATGCTTCCAAGTCCACGGTGAAGCTCAATAAATTCAATAAATGAACGAAGATCTGCCTGCTTTTGTGGTTGATATTCACGTAGTTTTGTCCGAATTGTACGCAGTGATTCAAGATATGTTAAGTATTCATCTGGATTGCTAGTTCGCTTTTCTTCGCTAAAAAAATATGCGTAGAGTGGTGACCTAAACTCATCGGTTCTTGCCGCATTATTAGGTGTACCAATAATATTATCTAGTAATTGCTCAAGCGGCATATTTGGGACATATGTTGCCTGTGTTATAAGCCATCTATGGAGTTCAAGGAAATCAGGAGTTGTTGCCATAACTTCCATCCAGCTTTGGTGGCTATTGTTTGCAGATAAACTAAGTCGCCATATATCTATAGGATCAATAGCAAACGCAGGGTGTGTCAAAAGCTCAGCTAGAAGTGCGTTCACCTTGTCATGCTGTCCTTCAAATAATAAAATTATAATTCTTGCGAGACGCTCTACTGTGATAACAACATCTAAATCAAGCACATTGTCGCGGCGTTCGTAATTAACATTAATCCCCTTTTTTGCAAAGTAAGGCAAAAGAGCAATAATTTCATGATGACGACGGGCTAAGACTGCGATTGATGATGGTGATACACCAGAATTTATTATTTCTTCAATACTACTCACAAGTTGGCCGCGTTCATCACTTACGGTTCCGAGTTCAATTAATTCCGTCTTACTTTTACTATCAGAAATATGCGCAGTTAAGGTCTTATCTAGCTTTGTATCGTAGTTCTCGAGCCTGCCGTGACCTTGCGTAATAATATCGCGGGCATGCGCTAAGATAACAGCAGTCGAACGATAATTGTCGGTAAGAGTAATTTGTTTTTGAGTTGGAAAATTCTCACCAAAATGAATAATATTACCAATCTCTGCACCCTGGAAACTGTATATGGCTTGATCATCATCGCCCACGACTAAGATATTTGGCTCGCTATCAACCGCTTCACTATTTGTTAAATTATACAGAATACGCATCTGTGCCATATTTGTATCCTGGAATTCATCTACCATGATGTACTGATGTTTTTCCTGAAGATTGAAACGCAGCTCTGGGAATACTTCCATGGCATGAACAACGCGAAGAATCATGTCATCAAAATCATATAATTCCGACTCCTGCATTCTTGCAAGATATTGATAGTATATAAAGCTGACAGAACGCAGCTTAATTTGACGATCGCGTGATTTTAATACGAACTCACCGCGCTCATTTTTCTTAAGCCATTCATTTTTCCAAGCTGTGAGTGCTTTTGTGGAATTATCATCTTGAGAGCTGTGTATAGCAAGCTCTAAACTATCAATCAGAGTTCGATTGAGCGGACTAATATTTGGTAAGTTAATTTTACTTGTAATGTTGCGAATTGGTTCAATTATTTTTTGTAATTCACTTGCTGTTGTCTTGCTAATACGTGAGTCAAATACAGAAGCAAGTAGCGGCTCAGCAGTATCTATGACTACATCGTTAGCGGCTAGCACTTCAAGGAGCTCGTCACTTGTGAGCCCGCTTTTTTTAAGTTCTGAAATAGTAGTTAGTGTATCCTGGAGATGAGTATATTCACCATTCATTTTGCTTGCTAAAGGATTATTGTACTCAAGCTCATTGAATATTCCTCGCAGTAACTCATAGCTACTTAACTCATCGGCTGCACGAAAATTAGCGCCGTGATAAAAAAACTGTGCATTTTGATTCATCACTTCAGCTCCGAAGTTATGGAACGTGTGGATTGCGACACGATAGGCATCTTTACCGATGATCTGTACGAGTCGTTGGCGCATTGCAGAAGCGCCACTATCTGTAAATGTTAAACAGAGAATATTTTCAGGTAGCACATCAGTCTTTTTGAGGATATTTGCCGCACGCATAGAAAGTAGTTCAGTTTTACCAGTGCCAGGCCCCGCTATAACCATAACAGGGCCTTCGATTGTATCGACGGCTTGTTTCTGTGCTGAGTTTAGGTGGCTATAGCGTGAGTTAAAATCCATTACATCCATTATGTCACATTCAAGGCCGGTGGTATAAAATGCGAAAACCCCGCCACCCCTTTCGGAGCGGCGAAGGTTTTCGCGGCTCTACGAGCGGGTAGCGGGGGGTGATCCCTGGCGAATTCTCGGCAGCAATCGTCCAGTCTTTGTCATATAGCCGCGGTAGCTAACGATTCGAGAGTACAATATACCCTCCTCGCCCCCTATCCGACTCATGAATCCAACTCCCAAGACGACACCTGCGAGTAGATACCACACACTGAACGCTGTCATCCCGATCCCGATCCCGGATACCAACATCCCGAAATACATCGGATGCCGAATATATCGATATGGACCAGTCGTGACAAGCTTGTGGTTTTTGTAGATACCGATACCACCTACCCAGCCGCGCCTTCCGAGCGCGACTTTTGCACACACACTTAGACATAGCCCACTAACGATGAATGCGAGACCCAAGAATCGGATCAAGACCCAGTCATCAGTTGGCTTGTTCTTGAGTGTCATCATCCCGATGATCCATAGAATCATCGATAGGATCTGAGCCATGCATACTGCAGGCGGATCACTCGTGAGCCTTCCACTGCAGAGGTCCTTTTTTGGACGAGGGCGACCAGTAGCGAGCAGCAGTACTCCATATACCAGGATATATCCTGGAAATGAGAGTAAAGCAAGTAGGTGCATGACAACTCCGTTCAGTAGAGCGAGCGTGGCATAGATTGTTTATATCATATAAGTGACATATTTACAATATTAATTGATGCATTATGTATCCTAGTGAAGAGTGGTACAATAAAAACAATATGAACGATGAAATTTTTGATGATATGGCCGTTGAAAGACTTGCTAAAGAGAAGTTTGGCTTAGACGTTGATATAGACCAGGTCATTGTTCGTCAAGTAATGGTGAGTCATACGACGATGGCAACCGTATTGTTAACTAAGAAAAAGCAATTATTCGTATATATAACGGGTCATTCTCGCCTTCTACTTAGTGATGTAAAGAAGATAGTCACCCGCATGGGTTTTCATGCGGAATTATACATTCCACCAAAAAATCGTCCAGACTACTTTGATATTATAGGAAGAGAAAAATTTCGTGATGTGTTTCCTGGTCGTGGACATGTTACTAACGAAGATATTATTTTTTATCGAACATTAGCTCCGTATAATCCCGCAATGGTTCTCATTAGTGAGGTGAAGAATGGTGAAATATATCAATACGATAGCGACAGCAAGGGCGGCTGGCGCGTTGCAGCTAAATTTGCTTATCGACGCATTAAAACAAGCTAAAAACATGAAATACCCGGGGAAGAAATGAGTTCCCCGGGTTATTCGTTCACTTCGATTCAAGGGTATATAGTCGGCGTGACGCAATAAAAACCATTGGTGAAAAGATAAGGATTGTCGCGACCATTGTTAGACGAATATCCAATACACCAACGAGCCCAACTATCCACACGAGTGGAATGTAGAGGAGCTGCGACACCGATCCTGCCAGTGATCCAACCGATGCCTGTGTTGTTGATGGTGCATGGAGCTGTATCATAGGCATCGTAATTGATCCAAGCCAACCCTGAGCAAGCCCAAGTCCAGCATAGAGCCATATCGTGATAAGAGAGAGATGAATACTCATCACGCTCAAGGCAGATAGTACTACTATGTTTGGCCACATAAATCGTTTCCATTCACACAGTCGCATGCTCCATTTTCTGGCAATAACCCCGCCAATAGCCACCATTGCAGCATTTAGTGCCCAGCCAATTGCAACGATTTTTAACGGCACGCCCGCAGTTAGCATTAGTGGTGTGAGTGCCCAAATCATTACATGAGTAATTTTTTGTCCAACCGCATGCGCTGCAATAAGCCACCGAAGCCTTTCGTCCCGCAAGCTCACCATCGTGAGATGCGTCATGTCGCGAAACGGATTACGATGAATGCTTACGAAACGCTCACCATCCTCTCGAATAATGAGTGACAATATCCCACCGAATACGTATGGTCCAGCCGAGATGAGAATCGCCGTACGAGGTGACACTGCTGCAACTGCACCACCGATGAGTACCACTATGATTTGGGCTAGTGGCTTGTAGATCGTTAGCATAGCATTCTCTGATCGCAGACGCCTACCTGTTGAATCAAACCGCTGGCAATATGCATACAGCAGCGCTCCGTCAGAACCATGACTAAATGCAAGGCTTATGCCGATGATAATCTCCGCGATTATTACATCACGAAAACTATGAGCTTGAGAATAAAATATAAACCCAAGTGCCGCACCGCTGTCCCCAAATGCGTTGCAAAACTTTCTACTGAAACGGTCTGCAATCCATCCTGTCGGTATGTTGAGTGTCAAAAGAGCGACCGTAAACAGTGCTTGACTGAGGCCGATTTGACTTTGATCCATTCCAATCGAATGGTAGAACGGTACCATTATTGATATCGATGCTAACGTATTTGTTGCAACGATTTCAACACGTAGCAGTCGAAGACTTGTAGTATAACTGGTCATCGGCATACCTTTCTCGAAAGTAATGGATTTGACATAGCTATTCCTTTCCTTGAAGATGTGAACGAGCAGCTCCGCGTATGCGAAGCCAGAAAAGCCTCCGTGTCGATGATTTTAGATGTAAAAAGTCTCCGAGGTCGGAGACTTATCTAGCGTCGAATAAAAAATGTAAGATTAAATGCGTGATAAGTCTCGGTTTTGATATGTGACATACATAAACAGACCATTAATATGGGCTGAAGGAGTACAAAACTGAAACTTAAAACTTTTCATAAAACTATAATAACATAATTATTATAAAAAACAAAACACAATATAAATAGCGACAGTAAAATAACATGGAATAATCATAATGAACGGGCGTAGGCTACATTAAGTCAAGAACAATAAGGTGCTCGATATGAGGCGTCCGAGGAAAAAAATTGTAGCCCTGATGAGCTTTAACACCATATTTTTCAGCCAGTCTCTGAACATCACGGGCCTGCGTTACAGGATTACATGATAAATAGATAATTCGTGCGGGAGCTGCTTCGAGAAGTTTTGTAATAACGTCCTCATGAAGACCGGCACGGGGTGGATCAACGATGATAGTTGCATCTGAAGTAATATGCTCAAGTGCAGTTTCGCTTGGTGCGAGAATGGCTTTTGCTTCATTCTCGCGTTCGAGTGCAGTAATATTACGTTTCATTTCACGGACAGCATGCTCATTAATTTCTACTAGCGTAACGTTATCACCGCCAATTGTAAGACCGATAGTGCCAACACCACTATATAAGTCAACAGTTGGCTTTTTTGCATCGAGCCACTGCTTCATGTCAGTAAGCGCATGTTCATAAACAGGTATGTTTATTTGAAAAAAACCTTCGACAGCGTATGTAAATGGAACACCCATGATCGTATCAGTTAATGTTGTTTCACCCCAAGCTTGTAGACGCTCCGTGATGATGCTTGCTGGGCTTTTTGGGTTTGAAAAAATAAGTTCGAATCCAGTAAGGCCAAGTGGCACTAGTTGCTCATCCGTGAATAAATTAAAAGTTTGATCTTTCACGTATAGTTGAGCGGCAACATTTCCTGAAGCATCACAACGTATTAGTAGAGTTTTTAGCATAAATGCTTGGATACCTGTCCGTTTTCGTAAAAGATTACGGATGTTCCGAGCGGCAATATTGATTGGTTCAAGTGCCAAGCTTGTGCCATCAACTGGAATTTTACCATGAGTTCCACGGCGGAAGAATGCCAGCTCAAGTTCATCCTTTTCTTTATCCCAGTAAAAACTAAATTCGATCTTATTACGGTAATTATAATCTTTACTATCGGTGTATACCGTAATTGGAACTGGGAGTACAATATCGTGAAGTTCGAATGCCTCTTCAATGAGTGCTGACTTATAATGTTGCTCGGCTTCAAGTGACATTATTTGCCATGGACTAGTCGATAGATAGCTTGTTTCATCACGAGGAGCGATACGTTCATCACTTGCGGTGATTACATCAGCAACAACGCCTTCAAGTAGATTCGATTTCTTTTTAGTAACTTGGACACTTACTTTTTCACCCGGGAGTCCGCCCCAGACAAATATTTTTTTACCGTATTCAACTTGACCAAGTGTTTGTCCACCACCAACAATTTTGTCGAGTTGAACTTCGACGATAGGAAAGATTTTTTTACTCATCCTTCTATTCTAACTGAAAGTACACGTTTGTGGTGCAGTTGGGCCACTTCCAAATACTGCCATTGTTGCAGTGCCTCTAGGACTTTTCTTAAATATCCATAGATTTTTGAATGAATTGTAATAAATCATGACATACGCAGGATCATCGTATTGAATAGTTAATGTACAGCCAATCAAACTAATATTCCATACCGATGATACGTTTGCACTATTCGAACTAGCATTGAGTGCGGCATAAGTATACTGGTTTTTCTGAGGCGCTCCACCGCAGCCTGATGCACAATGGGTATAAAATTTTATATTATTTGGTCCACTGAGGTAATCTGTGGTTACGTTTAGTATACTTGCTGCAGCTGTAAAATCGGTCATCGTAACATATGTCGAGCTTGTCCCTGGATTAAGGGCCTCCATTAAAGGATATTCACCATGTGTGGTTTTATACTGGTCAAGTTGATGTGCTATCCAACTGGCTTTTGCGACAATGGCAGCATCGGTACTTTGTTTCTGGACATTTATATATGCATAAGTCCCAATCGTGACAAGGATAGCTATTGTAGATATGACGACCAGTAGTTCTACGATTGTAAAGCCACGATTTCTTGGTAGTAATAACTTTGAAAACGGCTTATGCTTAATCATGTCACGATTGTAGCTTATTTATGATGAAAACGGTAGCCCTGCCCTTTTAAAACCTACAGAGGTTATGGTACAATGTCATAGCATCATCGAACGTTTTCACTCGGTATAATAATAGTGAAGTACGACATTATTGGGATGTCGCCAAGTGGTAAGGCACTAGTTTTTGGTACTAGCATTCGGGGGTTCGAATCCCTCCATCCCAGCCAGATGCGACAGCACGAAATGTGACCCATGTCCCTAATCGTGCTATTGCATCTGAATATAAAAATAGAATCACCGAGGTGATTCTATTTTTATGTGAATAAGCACTGCTTGCTCCAACTCGCAGATAGTCGAGAGCAATGTAGGCTTTTCAATATTTAATACTCAGATAGAGTGAGTAAGTTATCGTTCCATTACTTGACGTGTAGCTTCCTTTTCTGTATTGCCATCAAGGTATTTGACCTTTGCGATGTGCTCGTGGAGTGTTCCACAAACCATGTGACGTTTGATGATCTCGATCATGTGCTCTCCTTGTACCTGAGGTACGAATTTGTTTAGTTGTGAAGGTGCATAGGTGTTTGTTTGAGTTGTTTGCTGACTCCACCAAACTGCGCACACACCTACAAAGATAAACTTGATCTGAAGCACGAAGACGAACCCGTGGACCCTGTTTACGATGAAGACCACCGTATCTACTGCCTCCAAGACGAAGCAATACGCAAGGAACACCAAGAAGCCAAGTACCGTTTCGACGACCTCGTTCGCTTTGCTAAAGTACATAAAGAAAAAGAAGACAACAAGCATATCTACGACGCCATGAAAGAGATGAAAAAGCCAAAGATAGCCGAACTTACTCCACTCCTACAGTCGGTACTCGAAAAAGCTGGCTACACTGACTTTAGTCTTGATAAGCCTGAGATAGGCAAAGATGTTTTTGTCGGCTTCGACTGTCTCGATACAAAATCCGACCGTAGTGACTATGACAGTATAAAGACGCTCGAAAAGCTAGTGAAAAAGACCCTGGAGGACACTAACTGGCGTCTGATGAGTGATGGCATTCATTTTAGACTCGGATATCTCAATGGTCGTATCCGTGCTTATGAACGTGAAGAAGACCTCAAACAACTAGTTATCAATAACAGGAAGTTGCAACTCAAGCGAAAAGCTGACAAGCTAGACGATAATGAGGGAACAATGGAAGGCAAAAATGGTGAAAGGATAATACTATGAACAAGTCGCATATTGAAGGCATGAAAATTGATAATGAAGAGATGCTCAAAGATCCTGAAGAATTCATTGATAAATTTGGTTTCTCAATCTTTGACGAAAAGGCCCGCAGCGCTATAAATTTAGCGAGGGAGATCGAGCAAGACAGCCTAACGATGATGGAAAAAGGCTTCTTGATGACTCAACAGATTTATGATGCAGAACTTGCTACGAATGATCATCTTACGGGACTGGCAAAGTTCTTCATCTCTATCAGTGCAACAGGTATATTTGCGGCGGTAGGTCTTAACGTCGTTAATATCCAAGCGTATCTACTGTATGTTCTTGCATTACCTGTACTCGTTATGTCGACAGTAACTCTCGCGGTTCTCTTTAGGCGTCGTAATAAAGTTATTAAAAAGCGTACTGATGATTATCAAAAGGTCAGCGAAACTATGGAATTAGTCACTAATGCTTCAAAAATGCGGCTTAAGGCGATGCAATCGATCAAAAACGATGATCCTATAAAAATGCAAGAAATGTTCAAGGAGCTAGGTATTGATCTGAAGATAAATCCAGTCGACTTGAAGAAAACAAAGAACCAATAAGCATCAATATCTTTTTTGAGGTATTTTAATCAACCACTTAAAATGACCTGTATGTTAAAATGTATCTATATGCCGACAAAACAAACAGTAATTGAGTCAGTTGCTAAAGTTCTCATTATTGATAATGAGAATCGAGTGCTAACCTTAGTTCTCGGAGAGCATTTAAAATATCCAGAGAAATCTTACCGACCTGATCTTCCAGGTGGAATTGTCGACCCGGGAGAGTCTGAGCTGTCAGCTGTTATCCGTGAGGTCAAAGAAGAATGCGGTTTTGCATTAGACCCTGAAAAGGTTCAGCCTGCTTATAGCGAGACAGCTTATTACGAAAAAGAGAACAAGTCAGTAACTAAGCTGCTTTATATTGCCTATGTAGATGAACGGCGTGTAGTTAAACTTAGCTGGGAACATAGTGACTACAGATGGGTAACGTTAGAAGATCTTCAAGCAATTAATTTGCAACCATTCTTTAATAATTCTATAAAATACTCAATTCAACACAAATTGATTAGGATTCGGTAATTCTACGGACTTCTTTCCACAGGTTATCGTAGTATGCTTGTGTATAGTGGACGGAGTGAAGACCCCATGGATGATTCGGGGAGGCGATAAATAAACTATCACCATGCGATATGCGCTGTGCATCAAGCTCATCAACAGCCATAACGTCTAGCAAGTCCCAAAATGTATTTTTCCGTTGTAGACTATCGGTGTTGGCGAACTCATGCACGGTTTTAGTTTCATCGATGTGAGCGGTCGAAAACCGGGCTGAATTAATAATCAGTTCTGTTTTTGGTAAATCACTTTTTAATCTATCACTGAGTGTTCTTAACGACTTTACTGCAAGTTGGTTGTACTCATTATCACCAAATCGCATTCTATCAGGTGCTTTAATGTCTTGATCCTCAAAGTGATCATCGGCATTACTTAGTATCTGAAACGCCATATGATTGCGTGTTACGTACCTTCCCATTTTCCGAGTGACGCCCATATGAACATCAGCAAAGAAATCGAACAGTATGAAATCAGGGCGGGAATCGATCACTCTTTGAAGATTGTTGCCAGAGTATTCTTCATTTAAGGTTTGAATGAAGACTCTCTTTATCTTGTCAGTCTCAGAAATAAGAGGAGCGGGTGTTTCGTCAATAAGACTAGGTAGCGCAGTTTGGTACACCGTTTCGCCAATCTCTACGTAGTCTTTATAACCGTCCGTAAATCGACTGTTAAATACGTCCCTAGAAACACATGAACCGACAATATCTATTCTTGGTTTGTTACGCATTAGAGCTCCAGTCCCCAGGTGCCTCTAGTTCTTCGGCAATTCTTGCAAGTTCTATAATCTTGCTCTCTGAATTTATAGGATTATAAACTAATTCATGACTCATAGAGGATAATACTTTCCAGCCTACCATTGAGCGAATTAAGTCTTTGTTCACTAGACCTTCTGCTACAGAAAGGGTTGTAGCTTCGACTGCAGGTGCTACATCACCCCTCATCCTACGCACACACCAAGATGCCAAGTCATACTCCCTTGGTCCTATCGCGATTGAATCAAGGTCTATAAAAAGTAGTTGATTGTTAGCTGATACGACATTTCCACTATGCATATCACCGTGAACTAAACCGCCACTTTGTATCGCTGCGGTACTAAAACAGTGATCTGTACGGTATTTGTCTAATATCTTTTGTATATACGTTACTGCATTTTTGTTTGGTTGATCATCAAGAGACTTAAGCCTGGATTGTACATAATCTGCAACATTCATATGCCGGATACGATTATTGCGAAAAAGGCCAGCAGTCTGATAAGGAAAGCTGTTTAGTTTACGCGCAGCTTCTGCAAGCTCATCCCCCGAAACTTCACTCCAGTCTGGAATCGGCATTTTAGGATAGCGAGAAATGATATTTTCGCCAAACTCTATCGGCCTCTCATCTATTGGAGATAAAACTGCACCGTCGCGACCTATTACATTCGACATTTTGTGTGAGTATATTAAGTCACCAGGATCTTTTCTAGCTTCGATTTGCGCGACGGTTGATATTCGGGCAACGATACTTTCTGAATCGGATGCAACTACAAGATTATTATGTGTTGAAATTATCCTACTATCCAAAGGTATTACGCCTTCGGAGCTAAGAAATTTTAGCCGTTCGCTATTATTCATCGATCGGTTCGCCAAATATATTTATTAACTTTTGTCTGTTGCTGTCGGTATAGATTAAGTCGGCCACGCCTCGATTCCAGTGAGGTGCGAGAGCTTGTTTCAAATCCATGACTGTATCATCTGTGAGAGATGCGCTCTCTGTGATCTCTATCGCATCAGCGTTAAACAGCCGTATCATAAAATGATCTTTTGTTCTCTTATCTTGAGCCATCTCAGTTACCAGCTGAGCTGCCTTTTTGACGACACTCAACCGCTTGTTATGATCCCACTCCTCCTGCGTAATGGAGGTGCCATCTTCGCGACCGCGCAACATATAGAACGGGTAATCAGATAAAACAGATAGCCGTTTCGCTTTTAGCATAGCTTCGATAAAGAACATGACATCATCACCACGTCTAATACTTGGATCAAACCTAATGTCATTATCGATGATGAATTTACGGTCAACCATTTTCCATATACCCAAAGTTTTGTATAAACCAGAGTCAATCAGATCAACATTCACCGCAGTAGTATTTAGCATTGAACGAGGAACATTTCTGTCTATGCCCTCCAGCTGAAAAGCAAAGATGTCGCTAGGGTTCTCACTTGAAAAGCCATCCAGTCTTTCTAATGCTTCTGTACCTATGTAGTCATCAGAGTCGAGAAAGAGTACGTATTTACCTATGGCACGCTGCACGGCTAAATTGCGCAACTCGCCCGGGCGCGCAGTATGTTCATGCCAGATAGGCCTTAAACCGGGTATTCGATCACTATAGCTTTCTACGATCTCACGAGATTTATCAGTTGATCCATCGTCGACAAACATGACTTCTATTTCTTCTTGGGGTAGCGTCTGATTAGTTATAGAATCAAGATAGTCACCGAGCCATTTGTCGCCATTATAATTGGGAGTGATTACGCTTATCATATCTCTGAAACCTCCAGTTGCTTACGGATTTGCGTCGAGCTTATGTCAATTTTTATATTTTCTCTCGATGTTAGTAATAGCCTATTTTCGCTTGTTACTTCTTTAAACCAATCTTCGGCGATTACATTCCGCAAGACGCCTTCAGATCCGGGTCTTAAGACACATATTGCTCGATTATGTTCCAAATGGGATTGCATACTATTGATTTGATCTGTACCAACGACTAATACTAAGTTGCATGCTTTAATGCCAAGTCTATAGCTAACGGTGTCAATAACCTCTTCACTAATTGATAGTTCGGGAGGGGTGACTCCAGTAATATCATCCACATACGATTTTGATGAAGTGCCACTCTCTCGTGTGATGAATTCATCAACGCGTCGACTAAAGTTCCAGACACCTTGGGTATCATGCAACTTTTTTAATACATGGGAGTCGCTATTTGGTGCAAATATATTTCCCGCAATGTTATCGTCCTGAATCATCAGCCTCTTTTCGGCAGAACGCATGGCGTCAAGATGTCCTTCGTGAACCGGAGCATACGAGCCCACAATAATTAGCCCACTCGCATTTGAGTCTTGGTATTTGCTTGCGGTGGATAATCTTTCAATTTTCTGGTTCACATCAGATGACTCAATAAATATTTAATCAAATATAGCACATTTTTGTAGATATGTCAAACATCGGGACTGTCTGCTAACATTATGTTAGGCTATGTCTCATTTGTCTCATTTTGGGTACTAGACCCACAAGCTCAGCCAAGATGATTATACTTAAAATGACGAGAGATCGTCATTTTTTGTTTGATATCATGGGCCACTTGAGGCAAGTCTAGTTAATACAAGATCAACCAAATACTTGAAGGATTTCAAATATCATAAATATGGTTGCAAGTGGTAATGCTATCCAATAAAACATCCAAAATGAGAAATGTTTTTTAACATGTTTTACCTGTTTAGACTTTTCGTGCATTGATGAAATTATATCTATTCAAACTTAATATTAACTTATAGAAGCCTATGATTGAATTGTCCTTCATGTATTTCCACTGATCTATTACCTAAGAGTGCAGCCTATGCACTCTTGTAGGCATGGGGTTTGTGGCCTATGCTTGGATAATGAATGATACGAAGTTAATTACAGTTATTGTACCTGATAAAAAAGGTAAAGACGCAATGGAAAAAATACAAGGCATCAACGCTATTCTAGTTGAATCGGGAAAACCTGTAGTTTCGGATGCGTTGAATGCTGAAGTATTGGTAGTCGGCCCTGCTGAGCAGCAGAGTGAAGTTGAGGATGCACTACGCCAAATTAAGCAACTACCACACCTCAAGTTGTTACAAACGCTCGGGCAAGGTATTGAGCAGTGGGACGGTCTCTTGCCGAATGATCTTATAATTTCTACTGCCCGTGGTGCACACGGTGGCTCAACGGCCGAACTGGTACTGGCATCGTTACTGGCAATCATGCGGGAATTGCCGCACTATATTAAAAACCAACAATCACGTATTTGGGAAGGTCGTAGAGCACGCACTCTTCAAAATGCCAATGTGCTTGTGTATGGTTCCGGCGACCTCGGCCTTAATATTAAAAGTCGCATGTTGCCATTCGGCGCAAAAGTAACAATGGTTGGTGCGCATAATCACGAAGATGTTATCGACACTGCAAAAGCTCGTACCCTACTACCTACTACTGATGTAGTAATCCTAGCACTACCATTAACGAGGGATACGCGGCATACTGTTGATACTGATTTTCTCGCACTTTTACGCGACGGCACCATTGTTATTAATGCTGGTCGTGGTGGTTTAGTTGATCAAGCTGCACTTCTAAAAGAATTACAAGATGGTCGGCTTCAAGCTGCACTAGATGTTACGACTCCAGAACCTTTGGAGTTTGATAGTCCACTGTGGGATGCGCCAGGGCTATTAATCACACCACATGTTGGGGGCAATACAGTCGGTGCCGATGATAGGGCCTGGGAGATGGCAGTGAGCCAAATACAAGCGTACGTACGCGGTGATTTATCTTATAGTTAATCTTTGAAACTGAAAACATATTTTAACAGTAAAAATACTTATGGTTTTAAGCAAATCATTGTTATATAGTTAGTACTATGAAAAAAACATGGTTTCACACTCGTAAAGATTTTAAAGGCAAAGTAGCATTACAGGAACTAAAACGGGCTCACATTATCATCGCTTTACTCTCAATATCACTCGCATTCATTATACTTGTCATGAGTGTGTACCCAATTCAATTTGATGTACTTCTCGCAAGTATCGTGTCGGCACTCCTCATAATAACGACCGCTGTTTCTCTTTCGATTGCCTTTACTATCAAAACATAAACAAATATAACAAACTCATTTTTTGTACTTAATATAAAAAAAGTATAAACTAACATATAGTACACGTTATTTTTATATGGAGAAACATAATGATTATTGATAAAAATAACCAAAAAATAGTGCTATGGTCAATGATTCTCGCTGTCTCAATGACAACAATAGATCAGACTATTGTAGCTCTTTCGGCAGATACTATACAAACAGGGCTTGGCGTTTCACATTCTGTTATTGTCTGGAGTATTAACGCCTATATCCTAGCAACCGCAGCTTTTTTCCTTCTTGGTGGTAAGCTAGCTGACGTTTTTGGCCATAAACGAATGGTTGTTATAGGAATCGCATTATTTGCGCTGTTTTCACTATTATGTGGTCTTACGCCAAGCGGCGATATCGCTGGTCCGTGGCTCATTACTGCTCGAGCACTTCAGGGTGTAAGTACGGCACTTATGTTCCCTGCGGCTTTAGGCATCGTCCGTGCAGGATTTCCACTTGAGTCACGCGGAAAAGCATCGGCGACGTTCTTTAGTATAACTGGTGCGATGACGGCAATTGGACCCATTGTTGGTGGCTATTTAACGGACTGGACGTGGCGTTCAATCTTTTGGATTAATGTTCCGATTGCAATTGTTGCACTTGCTCTTATCGCTAAAAGAAAAATAGAAGATAAAAGTGAGCGTCATCCTATAGATTGGCAAGGTGGCGCACTCATTGCTGCCAGTATGGGCCTTAGTATTGCGGGCTTACAACAAGCTGGAACTTGGGGCTGGGACAGTGTCCTTACATGGCTTTTTATAGCTGCAGGACTGGCGTTCCTCGTCGCATTTATTCAATTTGAGAGGAAAGCTCAATATCCCCTCGTCAAGCTGCACGCATTTAAAAATCGCGGGTTTAGTTTATCGGTTCTAGCAACATTCTTTTCATCAATGGCATTTATTCCAATATTTTTCTTCATAAGTGTTTATGCGCAAATTTCTCTCGGTTTAGATGTTAGTACATCAGGTCTACTGCTCCTGGAATTTTTCATAGGATTTACCGTAGCATCTATTTACGGAGGTAAAATATTCGATAAAAAAGGAGCTCGTATCCCTTTGATTATGGGTGGCCTGTTAGGAGGTATTGGGTTTGCCTGGTGGGCATCAAAGCTTTCTATACTAACTGATGGTGGATCTTTTCTTAGTTCACCACAATTCTTTCCTACAGTTCTTGCTGGTGCTGGTATCGGCTTTATGTTTAGCGCCGCAAGCACAGATATCGCAAACAGGAGTAGTGAAAAAGCGTTTGGAGAATCAACCGCCATTTCTCAAACTGCGAAAAATTTTGGTGGTGCTCTTGGACTTGCTTTACTTGCAACGCTACTTGCAACACAACTTAATACCAACCTCGTAAACTCTTTTACTGCACTCGGTGCAAGCGCAAGTGATGCGCAATCTGTCGCTAAAGACATTAATAGCCAAGCCCAGGGAGATAAACAAAACAGTAGCAGTGAATCAAGCCTGCCTAAGGATGTGCAGGATAAATTTAATAATGCCGTTAGAGATGGCTACGCAGAATCTACAAAAACAGTATTTTATAGTATGTCTGGTGCTATGTTCATTATTCTCATTCTTGGTCTTATGTATCCTAAGCATGAAGAGATTAATATTCGCAAAGTATAATATATCTAATTGTAAAATAATAGAGTCACAAACTTGTGACTCTATTATTTTACAGAAAGAACTAAGCTCGCTTAATGAATGCGTAAGTCGCAGCGTATGTTATCGCAGATAGTATAGTTGCAATAGCTACGGTAGTATTAACAGATCCACCAGTTTTTGGTAGTTCGGCGGGTAGCTCCGGCATAACTGGTGTTATGATCGGAGTAATCGGAGTAGGATTGGATACTGGAACAATAGGAGTAGTTGGAGTAACCGGAGTAACTGGTGGAGCCGTAGGTATACATTCACTAACTGATTTTGTAATGAGGTAGCCACTTATAAACTGAGCTCCGTGACCTTTTACGTTAACATTTTTAACCTCTGGTGCATAATAGACGTCAACTTGTTTGTTCTTACATGCTTCAGGTAATGTAATACTGAGATTTACTGATGGAATGCTGTCTTTTTTTAATACAATAGATGTACTGTTGAAAACAGTTTGTGGGGTTGCTGATGGATCAGCAAAACCCTTACCATTATAACTATCAGGTGCTGTGTAAGACGAAAAGAATAATGTTGTATCTGCACAAAGTGGCTTGCTGCCAACAGTCGTTACCGAAACACTATTATTACTCTTCCAAGTTACTTTTAAATTACTGGACAGAGTACCGTCTATACATGCTACATTACTTGTAGCACCTACCGAAGGAGCCGATAGAGTTACTGCGCTTACGATTAGACCTGTGACAAAAAGACTTTTAGCATAAATATTCATACTGTATACATAACCTCTCAAGTTACTTTAACAATTTTATATTATACTACACTAATGTATAATTGTCAATACTATATTGTGGAGACTATCCCTTCATAGCAAGTAGACCTCTGATATCTTGCTCATGTAAAGAATGATGGTTTGCTATTGCGGCGAAATCACCACATTGCTATAATGAAAGAGTACTTGTTGGCAGGATAGCATTGTAGAAATGATGTGAGAGCCGATAGGTGCAGCAATTCAATGACACTTTATTAAGCGTCGAAACGGAAATCAGACATACCATGCGAGGAGCATATATATCTGTGGACCTTTCGGCGCTTTTTTCTTTAACAATTTGGTGATCACATATTATCGGATTGTAGTTTAACTTGGCAAAACAGTCGCATTGGCATGTGTCAAATCCTGGTTCGAGTCCAGTCAATCCGGCCAATCCACAAAGAATGTGGACGTTCATTCTAAAAGCAAAACCGGGACAGTAAAGTCCCGGGCGCTGGCATGTGTCTACACTTATTGTAGCACATTACTAAGCGCGCCAATAACCTAAGGAGGTAATTTTTGTGTGTCAAAAATTAATTCTAAAACGTACATAATATACAGAGGTAGCCAATGCCTTGACAACACGTATTCTTTTGTTATAATAAGATTAGATATGAGATACACCGTCCAGCAGTTCCGCGAAGACTTTCCGAGCAACGACGTGTGCTTAGATACGATCTTTCAAAACCGTTATGGTGACGTAGCTGATTGCCCTAGCTGTGGTGTTATCGACGCTAGTTTCCATCGTGTTAAGGGGCGTAAGTGTTACGCCTGTGCGCATTGTGGCTATCAGCTACACCCACTTGCAGAGACCATCTTCCATAAGTCATCTACTTCACTAACCATTTGGTTTGAAGCTATCTACATGTTCAGTGTCTCGAAGAACGGCGTTGCTGCTAAAGAGCTAGAGCGGTACTTTGGGGTTACCTACAAGACCGCACACCGCATGGCACGTCAAATCCGCTCGCTCATGAGTGAAGATGGGTCTATCGGCGGCTTTGGTACACCGGTCGAGATCGACGAGACTTACATCGGTGGTAAGCACGCCCACAAACTTCGATACAGCAAAAAGAGCGCAGTGTTCGGTGCTGTTGAGCGCGGCGGCGAAGTTCGCGCTAAGCATGTTAAGAGTACAGGTGCACGAGTATTGATACCTGAAGTACTTGGCACGGTTGCGCTTGGCACGACAATCCATAGCGATGAGTGGGCAGCGTACAACTCACTACCTAAACATGGCTACTCGCACACGACTGTTAATCACAGCACGCTAGAGTACGTGCGCGGCGATGCTTACACGAATACTATCGAGGGTTTTTGGGGACAGATGAAGCGTTCTTTGGACGGGACTTATCACTCTGTTTCACCGAAGTATCTCCAGCTTTACGTGGACGAGTTTGTTTTTCGCTATAACCTTCGGGGTGCAGTTGTTTATCCTGCTCTTTTGGAACGGGTGTGGATGCGCGTTTGATGAGTTGATGAAATAATTTCTTGCTCATTTACCACTCATAAATTTTCGCTGTTTAGTCTTCGACAGCAGAGAGAATTTAATCTTTTCTCTGTTAACTTGTTCGACATAGTCAATGCGCTGCTTCGAGGGTGCACGAAACGACATCACAGTAAGACCATCTTTATTCGTTACTGAAAAGTCACCAAATCCTATAACATCCATCCCGATTAGTACCTGACAATTTGGCAGTGTGCCAAGAGTGACTTCGAGGCCATTGAACTCTAAGTCTGTCCCCGGAAAAAGTAGGTCAACAATGTAACTGGGTGTAGTGTGTGATCCTTGTGGAGTATGTACCTCTTTAACCCCAGTTTGAGGTAATTTTAGCCTATCAACCACAACCTGAGTGATTACAGTGTTAGTTGCGCCAGTGTCCCATATTCCATCGAATTGAACCTGATCAACAGTCTGGATCGCACTTCGTACACTAACATCTGAATGTAATTCTCTAGCCCTACCATTATGAGTAGCTGTTAGCGCGCCACCCGTAGGTGGTAACAACTTGCTCACAGTGAAACGCGAGAATGGAAAGTCTGTGTATAGCTTTGATTTCCTGAATCCACGAATTGGATAAGGAAAGTTCCGATCTCATATTTAGCGGTTGACTCGGTAAGTGCCTCGATTTGAGTATTATATGCTCCAACTACGGCTTCGTCCTTGATCACAATCCATCTATTTTCGTATTCAACTAAAAGCTCACTTTGATGAGCTTTATAGTATTTGAATTCCTGATCAAGGTCATTCATACAATTATATTATATCACTTTTATCATTATTTGTGTAGTTTGCTTGCTTCTAATCGTGATTATACAAATGTTTAAGCATAATAGCAATAAGCCACTGGTAGATTACTTGATAGTAACTGGTGTGAATCTTCTATTGATATGTAGGATAGAGTACTGGCACGGGATGGGAGCCCAAAAATGCGCTGTACGTGAACCACATGATCGTCACGGCAACGGTAGCGAATACACTACAGGCTATAAGGTGCTCTCCAAGCTTTCGATCAAGTTTAGAATCCTTCGTAAGATACGAGGCTCCGACGATCAGGCCAACGAGAGGTATGAGTAGGGCGATTATTGTCAATGTTCCGTAAGACTCATGGTCTGACGCCTTGATCTTAATCTCTTTGTCTGTAGTATCTTCCTTCGTTGCCATAACACTTCTCCTGCGTTTAGATATTAAAAAAGGACAACCTATCTCTAGGTTGTCTACGCCAACAACAGATTTACATCCATTGCTTTCGAGAAAGGTTGCCCATTCTCGGATATAAATCGTACTGTTGCAAGCGTAGACACCTGTATTATAACAATTAGTGTGCTGGAATGACAGAGTGGCTACGGGAGACGGCAGGAGTACTTGTTATTAGGGGATAGTCTCCTATATTGTAATTTGATCTGTTATGAGTCAAGGCTCCTTTACGAGAATGTAACTTGCTGTTGACCGTTACGTTCAGGAGATTTCCAGTTACTTGATGTTTTAACTTTCCTTAAAACTTGAGGATAGTTGATAAGGCATCGTACAATTGCAACGATTTGTACAATATTCATAATGTACATAATGAAGTACATTATTGGAGCGTAAAAACTCATACGAAGTTTTTTTCTAAAGTCCATATGTTCGTCGGGGAGAATATTCCATAAAAGATATATAGTGATCGTGATGTATGCACCAATAACAAATGATAGGCTTGAAAGTTGGATACATAGAATGATGACATAAATAAGCGCGAGGGGTTCAAGGAGTAAGAGAAACTCACCTATAAATGCCATAGGTATACGGTACCAAGTAAGCATTTTTGTATAGTTGCCGCTGCGATCACCAAATAAATGACGATACTTAAGTATACTTTGAAGGTTACCCATTTTCCAGCGGTATCGTTGACGAAGGAGCGCCTTGAATGTCAGAACTCCTTCTGTTAATGCAAGAACATTTACACCGTAGACAATACGGTTGGCCTTGTTACCTTGCGCAACGATTTTTAGGCTAAGTGCAATATCTTCTGTCATGATATCATCGTCGTAAAAACCTACTTTTTTAAGAACACTCATACGGTAAGTTGAGGCAACTCCACCAACAATAAACTCACTATTCGTGACGGTAAAGAATTTCTTCGATCGGTAACCAACCATGTATTCAAATTTCTGCAATAGACCTAAGACTGTATTGCTATCAAGCACACGTACGTTTGCAGCGACGCCGACAACCGTCTCATCCTTAAAATACTCTACTGCGTTTTTGATGCTATCTTTATGAATAAGCGAGTCCGCATCAAGTGTCATGACAAATTCACCATGGACACCATGACGGAGTGCGTGGTTCATGGCAGCAGCTTTACCACCATTTTTTCGCTTAAACATAAGTTTTATGTTAGCTTTAGGGTGTTTCTTGATGTATGCACGTACAAGCTGTTTAGTGTTGTCTGTTGATGCATCATCGATGACGACGATTTCAAGTTTTCGGTATGAACTACCTCTTACTGAATCAAGACTACGCACAATCGACATCTGTTCGTTATGTGCTGGGATTAAAACACTGACAAGAGGTTTTTTACCAATCTTTAATTTATTGAAAAGAGACTTGTTTCGGAAACTAAGAATATCGTAATAGTTAGCGCCTACGAGATAAAGTGCGAAGTGGATAGTATTAATGACACTGATGATAATAAATATCCAGAATAAGATTATGAGTAACATATTAATTTACGCTTTCTAGGTTAAAAACAAACAATTTGCGGTACTGGTCCCAAAGACCAGAACAAGTCTGTAGAGTTAAGATTGGCTTACCTTTGTATGAGAACTGATCAACATCAGTAGGACTTACCTCTTTTGTACTGACAAGCACGTAAGTATACTGTTTTCCATCGGCTGTTGATACAATTGCTTTATCGCCAGTTTTTACATCTTGTAGCTTCGCGAATACTTCGGAGGTATTGTGTCCGTATATATATGTATTACCCGATACAGTATTTGGCTCATTACTTATAACGGCAAACTGAGCCTCTGTTTTGCTGAGTGTCCAAGATCCATCTTTTTCATTATAGTAACCAGGCTGAATATTAACAGATAATCCGGTGTTAGGTACGCTAATATGAACTGGCTCCTGTGCACTCGTTTCGTCAGTGGACTTTTTTGTGGACACTGTACTTGTCGATACTGCAGCAACCGTGCTACTCATCATGGGATCTAAGTAACTGATTATACTTCCAGAGCCTAAAAGAATGCCAGCTAGGATAAAAAGTGTTCCGATAGTGATGTTGAATTTGAGGTTCATTTCATTAAAAAAGAGGAGTCAGGTATATCCGTATCCTCTTTTATTCCCTTGATCTATAGTTGATTTCTAGGCTTTGTAATATCGTTTAGCGATAATACGTGCAATTGTTGTTAGGATGATTAACACACCAACAGTAATGCTTAAAATTGATACTGCAAGTAGAAGTGGATCACCACCCGTGTTAGGTAGTAAAGCGATTCCTCCGCCTACTGGTACTACAGCGGTTAAACCGCCAGCGCCGTTTCCGTACATATTGTTTCTCCTTATTATGTTATCCGCACACAATACAGCTATTGATATATGTCCCACCACAACCATTACTATCTATATTAAACTCATTATAGCGCATAAATGACATTTTGTAAAGTATATTATATTACGCTTATGCATATAGTTAACTTTGTGAACTGTTATTGAATTTATTTCGTTTTCTTAACTGTTTTAGCTTTTTTAGTATTTGGCTTTTTTGATGCTTTTGTTGCTGCTACTGCGGCGGCTGCTGACGCTGCAAGCGCTGCTTTGTTGCGCTGAGAAAGTATATACCACGTGCCTACTGCAAGTGCGATGAGCGCTGCAATGACGACAGGAATCAAGTTGAAGTTTTTGGTAGCTTGGACGGGCGCTGCTGCTATTTTATTATCTGTCTTTGCTGCTGTTTGTGTCTCGTTCATACTCATTGTGCCATCTTGTGCCGTTGCCTGACCGGTTGTCGATGTTGAGCCTGTTACTGGTGTCGCATTAGACTTTGTACTTGTGCTTGTTGAGGACGTCGGTGTAGAAGATGTACTTTTGCTAGGAGTGGTAGCTGTTGTTGTACCACCATTTGTTGGAGCGACAGGAGCTGTTGGATTAGAAGGTGGTGTCGTAGGAGTGTTAGACACTGTAATTGTGGATGCGATAGAGCCTGATGCGCAACTACTGCCACATGCATTACTTACACTAATATCATCAATTTCAGATGACTCAGCAACCACTAGTCTAGCAACGCCAGACCTTAAAGCGGTAAATGTGACCGTTGCAATATTTTGAGTGCCAGATACTGTGCCACTCGATGTTGCACGTGCAATTTTTAATGAACCATTTCCACAACTGCTTGGGTAAGATTGACCAAAACCACTCGCGGAGACATTTATACTTGAAGAATTGCATGACAACATAGATGCATCATAAGTAAAATCCGCTTCTACGCCTGCTACGCCGACCGAGCTCGTTTCATTAATTGATATCTTAACTTCGTTTCCAACATTAGCGCTTGCTGAAGAAACGGAAATGTTGGCTCCACCGCTTCCAACGGCAGCAAATGCGTTAGTTGGTATTAAAATGATTGCCAATACAGCGGTTGTCTGTATTATTTTGTAGAATAGTTTTTTCATAATTATTTGCCCCAATTCAGTGATACCAGTGTGGCATCTTTAATATTTATAACTCCATCACCGTTTGCGTCACCCTGAGAAAGGGTTGCACTAGTTTTGCCCCAATTCAGTGATACCAGTGTGGCATCTTTAATATTTATAACTCCATCACCGTTAACATCACCGGACTTACCAGATGGTGTAACTGGAGGTACGATGACTGGAGGTGTTACGACAACTCCTGACGGGCTAAGCCAACGCATGTTGTCGATATAACCAGTTGTAGCTGGGGCGATGTCTGCGTACACACGAGCAAATGCTGCCGTCGCGCTAGGAGTGTATAGGAAGTTTACGTCTCCCACTTGCACCATGTTCGTTGTCTTAGCATTGCCTGTTGGGCCTAGTGCTCTGATTAAGGTTGGACTAGTAATGTAATTGCCAGCTGCATCATATTCGTCAACTATGTAGTTAATACCACCAGTTGTAGATGTCACATTTGTAAAATTAGTAAGTGTGTAAGTTGTACCAGGAGTTATAGCAACACGTGGTGAGAACAAATGAGTTTGAACCGTACTAGATTTAACGGCAATACTATTTAATGGACCAGTTGGTGTTCCATCATAACTACCATGTCCAGCGAGCGAAGTAGCCTGCTTATCGTTTATGATTGTAGTTGCAGAATCAGTTGTCCATCCTGTTGATGGAGTTGTTGCGCTATACGCACCAATAGTATTATTAAAGCTGCTGTCAGCCATAATATCCATACCACTTGCAAGACCGTTATGCATGCTTGTCACGGGAATATTATTACTTTTCACAAATGCTGCGATTTTTGCTAAGTTACCAGCTTGGTATTGGTAGTCATCTTTTGCTGCACTGTATGTAGGATCGTTGTCAGCTTTGATTTCGTGAAATACAAGAACTAGCCACTGGTTATTTGCTTTAGCCTGAGTAATAGCACTTTCCACTGCAGCAACAGAGACATCACCTTGAACTTCCATGGTCGTTAATAAATAATTATTGTATGGGTAGCTACCGATAGGAGCGTAATATGGAAAAGTATTTGTACCAGCTACTGGTGTTGCGACGTCGCTTCCAAGTGTAGATGTATATGAAGGATCCTGGAATGTTCGGTGTGATTCATAATATTTTGATTCAACTGCAATGCTACGATTATCATAATCACCATAAGGGCTTGCAAAGTCAGTCGCATTGATTCCTATAGCTGCTAAATCTGCTTTACTTCCAGACATTTCTGCGTCGAGTTGAGCATCAGTAAGTTTCTTGTTGTCTGCAGCTGCTGTTAAAGGATGGGTTCGAGTGTGTGAACCGATTTCCCAACCTTGTGATTGGAGAGCAATGATTTGAGCTGCTGTCATATAACTTTTTGTTGTATCAGCTGCACATGTGTTTGGCGCAGTAGTCATACCAATACATTTTGTAATAATGTAATTAGTACCTGTGTAACCGGACTGTGCGAGTGCAGGGGCTGCTTGTGTCAGCGCACTAGTTAGGCCATCGTCAAATGTAAACGATACCTTTGCACCACTGTTCTGGGGTAATACCGCAGCTGCTGCAACTAGTGGACTTAATGAAGATGCAAGTATACTTACAACCATGATTAGTGCAAGAAGAAGACTCGATCGAGATTTGATATGTATAAATCGCATGTACAACAGTTCCTTTAAATAATAGTTAAACTTTTGTAAATAATACACTATTGTTGTGTTTTATGCAAGTATTTATTAAAACAAGTATTTTGCTCATGCTTATATTCTAGAATATATTATTAATATATATTTGATGTATAATAAAGAACATTATGAAAAGACTAAAAAAGCCAAGCATTTTCTCATCAAATATTATTTCAACCGTCAGCATTTTAGTTGGAATTGGATTAATTATTATGGGCACTTTCGGTATAGTTGAAGCAAAACGCTCATCGCACAAATCTAAGCCGCAGGCGTCACAGGTAACCTCTGCCCCTACTCTGTCGATTGCTCCAGAAGAATTTTCCTATCTTGCCGGCTCGACAGTTGAGCAAAACGATGTACGTGTGACCGACCGCCAGTTTGCAATTGTGGAACAGGATGGCACGGGCGGCCAACCTAACCCATCCGTTAACCTTTACGGTACACACCTTACGGTAAAAAATGATTTTAAGGTTTCTGCATCGATGTCTCAAATTGTTGGCGATGCCTCTTTTCGTCTCTATGGTGCTGTACCGATTATTCAAGATGAATTCCGTGTAGAAACACCTAGTATTGAGTTTAAGACAACTAAAACTGGTGTGACAATTAATATTTGGGATGGTTCAGAAAGTAGTAATCTTGCAACAAGTCCACCTACCTCCTCTACTACGTACCCACTTAGTCTTACAGATAGTTTGAATTTCGAAATTCGTAGAATAAGTGATAATTTTGAGATCGTCGCTAATGGCGCGACTTTAGCGACAATTCCAGATAGTGGAATTTTTAACAAAGGAACTGTCTGGTTTGGAGCAACTAGCCAAGGTGGCTCATACCTACTTTCAAATATACAAGCGGTAGGCCTTAATGGAGGTTCTGTTGAGCGTGTTGACACATCAACAGCCTCTGTTTCCCCCGACATTACAGGAACTACACTTCAGGCAATGGCTGCAAAAAAGCGCCCAGGCTTCTTTGTTGGTGCTGCAATGGCTCTTCCTCCATCAGTATCCGACTCACAATATAATCAAGTTGCCTTCGGAGGTAATTTTGGAATGATGACAACTGAAAATGCTTTAAAATGGCAATTTGTTCATCCACAGCCTGATGTTTATGATTTCCATGAGAGTGACGCACTAGTTCAATTAGCTAAAAAGAACGGCATGGCAGTCCACGGTCACACGCTTGTATTCGGGGAAGCTAATCCGAGTTGGGTGCAAAACCTGCCAATAAGTACTTCGAGTCAGAAGCTTGCTGTTTCTAAGGTCATGACCGATCATATTGAAACAGTTGCAGGACATTACAAAGGTCAAATGGCTTCATGGGATGTTATTAATGAACCACTTGCTGATTATGATAATTTTGATACGAGTACTAATAAAACATTGCGTGAGAATATATGGTACAAGGCACTCGGTGAGTCTTATATAACAACTGCCTTCATGACTGCGAGACAAGTTGATCCTTCTGCGAAACTTTATATTAATGAATATGGTCTAGAATCAAGTGGTGAGCGCTGGAATGTATTTTTACAATTAGTAACTAAACTAAAGAAAGCCGGCGTCCCTATTGATGGTGTTGGGTTCCAGGCTCACGTCTATGAAGCTGCTGATAAAATTAACGTCACAACCTTAAAGCTCCACATGCAACAACTTGCAAAATTAGGAATTGAATCTCGAATTTCTGAAATGGATGTATATGACGACGATGGTACCGCGGTTCAAGCGAAACAGTATCTCGATGTATTCAACGCATGTATAAATGAGCCTAGCTGTAAATCATGGACTTCATGGGGTGTCTCTGATAAATATGACATGTTCCAAGAGGATGGTGTTGTTAATTACGGACACGATTTCCTATGGGACGATAAGTTACGTCCAACTCGTGCCCTAACCCAAATTCTCACCAGTCTTAAATAGTTAGGATAGTCGGTTGATAGGTTTGTAATTATTAATATTTTATTATGTTATGATGAAAATATGAATTACAAACAACAAAGTAATCAAGGCTGTCTTATCGTTGATCTCATGTATTTGTTCGGTGAAAAACCAACAAGAGAGACGGAAGAAGAACTGTTATCTCAAGGCTTGTTTAACTTTAGAGAAAATTTTACGCTTGGATGTCTGATGGCATTTCTTAACCATTTTCCAAATAAGCGTGCAAAAATTTACTTTGATAATAAATACTACCTAGATATCTTAAAAGCAAAAATTGACCATCCGCGGCTTGAGATGGTACTAGGTAGGAATGACCAAATACTGCTCGATAAATTAAGTGAACCATATATTGTATATGTTGATAATCACATTACTGACGGTTATACTCACCTACCTCATTTTATGATGGTGACAAGTTCAGCTGAAAAAATGTTCAGTGTATTTGATCCCTGGGATGGTAAAACTATTCAGATATCAAAACAAAAACTAGTAAATGGCATCAGTCTCCTAAGAGACCACATAAAAATATGCCCATTTGTTATTACGGCCGCATAACTTTATTGTATCCGTTAACTTCGACCGACGAGTGCTAGCAGTTTTGTCTGAAGGCTTGAATCTTCAGGGACGGTAATGGCAGGTGGAAATACGCCCATTTGTCGATATGACTCTACGACAGGAGTGAATTCATCCCATAGACCCTGGACTAAATCAAATGGCAGCTCTGTTTCGAGGCCTATGAGCTTAGCGATGTCATAAATACGGAAACCTCTGAAGCTGATAATATGTTGCAAATAATCATGCGCAGTAAATTCTCCGTAGGATAGATGAACGATAGTATCTAAGTCCGTAAAGCCACGTATCTTATCAGTTGCAACTTCATTATATTTAGCGTACGTATTTCGTATGTTTGCATCTGGAATATTTCGAAGAAACTCGTATGTATCACTAACGTCTTCTTTCGTTTTACCATCAAGCACATCAACTACCCAGGCATCATCATATGTATGGTACCTCACTGCATCTGCAAGGCTTGTAGGATTTCTACTTGTACCCTTAGGCATCATAAGATCCCACTGAGAGTCAGAAATCTGTTTGATTACGTGTAGAAGTTCTTCATTTGATCGAATAAAAAGCTCTTGTATGGTCATATTGTTCCCTTTTATAACTTTATTCTAATATAATTTTAGCACGTAGTAAGTTAGTCTATTTTATGACCAGTGCAGGTCAACAGGAAGTTCAATGAAACGCTCGTATCGCTTCAGGGGTATGTCTAAACTTTTAATATCGTTATTTGTCATTTTTTCAAATGGACTAAGCGTTACTACAACTCCGCTCTTTTTAATGTGACGCTTCCATGTGCCAACAACCTTTCCATTTATAATGATAGTTGGAAGGAACATGCCGTTATTGCCTGGGACAATTTTTGATGCGTGTGCTGGATCCAGTGCAGCGCTTCTGTCCTTGTAGCCAAGCATATATTCATCAAATCCTGGAAGTAGAAACGCCGTGTCATTATCATCAGAGTCCTGATTATCAGGCTTTGATTTAGACCAGTAGTCCTTGCCATCTATCGTATGGCACTCAAGTTGGGTAATATTAGCCTTAAGACCAATTTTTGCATCGATAGCCTTCAGCCCTGACCACCACATGAAATCTTGTAGTGTGGCTGGTCCATGACTTATGAAATAACGCTTTGTAAGCTGTTGAAGGCTTTTCTCACGACTGAGTATATGTGAATCTGTGACCCATTCATCCAGAAGCGCAAACGTTTGTTGCTTACCATCCATTGGTCCAGATATAATAGTGCCTTTTTGAGCGAGGTACCACAGTATATGGTATCCTCGCCCGTTTTCCGTATTTATACCGTTATCTTGAAGGATATCCATAATTCTTAGTCTCGATAATACATTGCCACCACGAAGTGACAAAGTAAGTACCATAGTTGCACTACTAAGTACGGCCATGTCCAGACCAAGCTGGGCTTGTCTCGATACAGCAGCACGTAAAAGACGATCTGCAGATAGATTGACCATCCATAGGGCATCTTTGCTTGGTACAAAATGAAGTGTACCTCGCTGTGGCCATGTTCGAGCGATCTCTCGATTTTTAATCGCAGCTATAACATCACTTTGCACAAGGCCTGTTCTGAGGCCAATTGCCCAAAGTGTTCCATGATAATCTTGTGCCTGCATGGCGCCCATGTATTGAACTACCTCAGCAGCACTAATATTAGTAGATGGTGTATCTATGTATTGGCTCGTAAGTCGATAAGCTGTAATATCACGCTGGTTCATTAATCCGCTAGTGCCGCCTCGAGTTTGCTGATCTCTATCTTTGTCATTTTTAACATTGCTTGCATGACTCTTTGAGATTTTTCTGGATCAGGGTTACTCATTAGTTCACCGAGTGCAGTTGGGACAACCTGCCATGAAACACCAAACTTATCTTTTAACCAGCCACACTGCCCTGGCTCACCACCGTCACTAGACAAAGCGCTCCAGTAGTGGTTAACCTCGTCTTGACCTTCGCAGCTAATAAATAGTGAAATACCGTCTTCAAACTTAAAGTGTTCACCGCCATCCATGGCCATAAATTCTTGATCATTTAATGTGAACGAAGCATGAAGTAATTGATTACTTCCTGGCATGACCATTTGTGAGTGAATATGAGAATTTTTAAACAGAGACGTGTAGAATTCAACCGCATCTCTACCATTACTTTTAAATGTTAAAAATGTCGTGATTTTTTGCATGAATTACCCCTTATTTACATGTACTTACTATTGTATCACTGCACTGGCTTGCACATACTATCCATAACCTTTATGCTATGAGGTATGGATGAAATTAAAGCACTACTAACCTCACGTGGCTTTAGCGGAGATATCGATGACTCTGCCGCTGCCTTAGAACTTTACTCACATGACGCATCGATGTTTGAAATTAAACCACAGTTGGTTATTGCTCCAAAAACTGCTGGAGACGTCGCAACTGCAGTCAGGCTAGTCGCAGATAAAAAGAAGGAAATGCCTACCCTCTCGCTGACGGCTCGTAGTGGCGGTACGGACATGAGTGGTGCAGCCATTAATGACTCTATTATTATCGACTTCAACCGCTACCTTACGGAAGTTATTTCTGTTAATGACAATATCGCGGTTACTCAGCCAGGTGCTTTTTATCGTGACTTCGACAAAAAAACCGGCGTATATGAACTTCCAAGCTACCCGGCGAGCCGTGAACTATGTACGGTTGGCGGGATTATCAACAACAACAGTGGCGGAGAGCGATCACTCCAGTATGGCAAGACGGAACGATACGTTCCTGAGCTGAAGTTTGTATTTGCGGATGGTATTGAGCGAATCGTAAAGCCACTTAATCGTGATGAACTAAACGCGAAGATGGGACAAGATGATTTCGAAGGCCGAGTCTACAAAGATCTTTATGAGCTTATCGAGAGAAACTATGACCAAATCAAAGCAGCTAAACCAAATGTAAGTAAAAATTCGACGGGCTACCGTTTGTGGGATGTTTGGGACCGAGAAACAGGCGTATTCGATCTAACACAGGCAATTGTCGGCGCTCAAGGAACATTGGGTCTAGTAACAGAGGGTACGTTTAAGTTAGTAAAGCGAGCAACTCACTCAGGCCTTCTTGTGTTGTTTATGCATGACCTCAACCAACTTGGTGAACTTATCCCAACTGTACTCAAGTCAAATCCTGTGACATTTGAAAGTTTTGATGATGCTACACTTTGGCTAAGTATAAAGTTCATGCCAAGTTTCCTCAAGCTGCTTGGCCCAGTTCGATTTATTCATCTCCTTATTACTCTAATTCCTGATGGTCTCCAGCTACTACGGGGCATCCCGAAGCTTGTCCTAATGGTTGAATTTAACGGAGAAACTGAAGATGAGGTCCGTGCAAAGATTAAAAAACTCCACAAAGAACTTGGTGGTCAAAAAGCACGTTACGAAATCAATGGGTTTGAAGAAGATCCAACAGAAGGTGCTAGTGAGAAATTTTGGATAATGCGTCGATATAGTTTCCAGTTACTGCGCAGTAAAGTGAAAGATAAACATACTGCACCGTTTATTGATGATTTAATTGTTAATCCTGAATATTTGTCAGAGTTCTTGCCACAACTTCGTGTCATCATTAAGAAGTATAAATTGATGGCAACAATTGCTGGACATATGGGTGATGGTAATTTCCACATTATTCCTTTAATGAAACTTGAAGATCCAAAAGACCGTGAGAAGATTCTACCCGCAATGAAAGAAGTTAACGAGCTAATCTTGAAGTATAAAGGCAGTTTAAGCGGCGAGCATAACGACGGACTAGTTCGTGGCCCATGGTTAGAACAGATGTATGGCAAAGACATGGTTGATTTATTTCGTGAGGCAAAGCGTATATTTGATCCAGATGCGATCTTTAATCCTCATAAAAAAGCCAATTCTGATTGGGACTACAGCTACTCGCACATTCGCGAACACTTCTAAGGTTAACATCGAATTAAAAAACCCGCACAATTACGTGCGGGTTTTTTAATAATAAAATAACGCCTAATGGCGCGTGTGAACGAGGATGTGTATCAGACGAGAAACACACCATGCTGCGAGTTGCAGGCTGAGCCGGAAGATGACGGGACGTCCTAGATGCATGACTTTTGTAAGTCAAGATTGTTGGCCTAACGTCGTCATTTTTTCTTCACAGACTCAGCCTGCAACCGCAGTATCATGCCTCGGAGGGACGAATGGTTGGAGGTTGGTTCAGAGCTCTGCGCCGCCGAGACTGAAGGTCTGGTCGCGCTCGACTTCGATGCTGCAGTTGGTCGAACCCCGACATGCCGGGGTCATCGCGTGGACATGGGTGATCATGACGCCATCCTTCCATGCTGAATCTCGCGTGAGATTCAAACCGTGATCAATGGCTGCCTGCCATCAACCCTGCTCCTCATTCAACGAGAGGACACAGTAACAAAATCAAATAATTATGGTGCTGTTACTGTGTCCTCTAGGGTGTGTTTCTCATCTGTTAATGTGATTCAGGATTTTGCAATCAACTGAATATAAAAGTTACTATACTCCCCCCTTCGTCTAGTTGCAAGTCAATTCTCAGAATTTATTCGTATGCTAATCACATAAACGAAAGGAATTAAAAAATATGAACAGTATGACGCGAGGTATAAAAAACGCGTTTCGTAATCCTCTGCGCACATTCGCAGTCGTCATTATACTTGCAATAGGAATTGGATTATCGTTATCAATGTTGGTTGCCCAGCAAGCAATCGGAGACCGCATAACACAATTGTCAGCCAATCTTGGATCGAGTATTACAGTAAACCCAGCTGGTGCAAGAGGCTTTGAAGGTGGGGGTGAAACTCTGACAAGTGCGAGTATTGCAAAGATTAAAGCAGTTGACCATGTATCATCTGTCTCCAGCTCCCTGTCGCTCCGTTTAAGGAATAGCTCTGATACTGCCTCAGCACAAGGACCAGGTGGCTCCACCCAGACAAACACAGGAACGACAAGTTTAAATTCAGCTATTGATGCTGGGACTCTTGGTCGTCGTAACAGTGGTACCGATACAGAAACAGGCACAGTACAACGTGCATTTAGCCTACCTGTTACTGCCGTTGGGGTGAGTGCAGGTGTGGATGAATCTGGCAATGCACTAACACTTACAAGTGGCCGTAATATAACAGAGGCCGACAGTGGCGCAAATGTCGCCGTTGTGGGATCTGGGCTTGCAACCAAAAACAGTTTAAATGTTGGGTCTACCTTCACTGCATATGATAAAACGTTCACAGTGATAGGAATTTTTAATGCGAGCAACACATTTACGAATGGGCAAATGTATATTCCGCTATTAACAGCACAGACCCTAAGTGCTCAGACGGATCAGTATAGCTCAATTATCGCAAAAGTCGACTCATTAGAAAATGTCGATGCAACAGTCGCGAGTCTCAAGTCGGTACTTGGTGCAACGGCAGATGTCACGAGTAGTCAGCAAAATGCACAAACTGCTATCGACAGTCTAACTAGCGTACGAAACGTATCTCTAATTGGATTCTTCGCATCGCTAATTGCTGCAGGTGTGATCATATTTCTTATTATGTTAGTTGTTGTTCGTGAAAGACGTCGTGAGATTGGTGTCTTAAAAGCTATTGGAGCTGGTAACGGTAGTATACTCCGACAGTTTATGGTTGAGGCGCTGGTACTTATCGTACTCGGATCTGCTGTTGGTGTTGGTGTGGCGTATACAGCAAGTGGGCCAATCGCACAGTCACTCGTATCATCGAATACCTCAAATACCTCAACAAGCCAGACTAACACGACAGGTCGTCGCGGTTTCGGTGGTGCAGGTTTAGGCAATGTACAAAATAGTCAGGATCTTGTTGGTAAGGTGGCCACTTCAATCGGGCTTCCGGTGCTGCTAGAAGGCCTTGGTGCTGCCCTGCTCATTGCAATCATAGGTAGCGCAATTCCAGCTTGGATGACAGCAAAAGTTCGTCCAGCAGAAGTAATGAGAGGAGAGTAGTATGTTAAAAGTTGCTAATTTAGAGAAGACATTTAAAAGTGGTGATCACACAATCAGTCCAGTAAAAGATGTCACCTTTTCGCTAAAACAAGGAACATTCGCTGCCATTGTCGGTAGGAGCGGAAGTGGTAAGAGCACCCTTCTTTCACTGCTAGGAGCGCTTGACCGTCCAACAGGCGGATCAATAGAAATAGACGAGGGACGGAATATTGCTAAACTTTCGGACCGCCAATTAACTGAGTATCGTCGCAATGGTATCGGGTTTGTATTTCAGCAATATAATCTCATTCCCAACTTAACCGCAATTGAAAATGTTATGTTGCCAATGGAATTTGCTAGTCTTCCTAGGGTGCAGAGGCTCACTCGTGCAAAAGAATTACTTGAGCAGGTTGGGCTTGATGAGGATCGCCAAACTCGTCGATCTAATCGTTTGAGTGGAGGGGAGCAGCAGCGCGTAGCGATTGCTCGTGCACTTGCTAATAAGCCAAAGATGATTTTAGCGGATGAGCCAACAGGTAATTTGGACACGCACAACGGCGAATTGATCTTTGAATTATTACATGATCTTTCGAGAAGTCAAAAAACAACAATTATTGTAGTCACGCATGATCTACAAATCGCTGGAAAAACAGACGTCACGTTACAGCTTGCTGATGGCATCCTGACCAGTAAAAACAGAAAATAAAAACGTACACACTATATGTAAAGTCCCGCTTTGTGGCGGGATTTTACATGTCGATAATTGTAATGTTTTCGGTACCAAGTACATCAAAAATACGCTTATTAGTTTGGGACGTCGTTCGCGCAAATACTCGCATTGATTCGATAGCGTCGCGTAATTCGTTATCATTTATAACATTCATGTGTCTACTATCGTATACTTGATCAATAGAAGATATGATACCTAGATTTTTAGCATCATGGTAAGCTGTTTGAACATGATCTCCAGTGATAAGGATAACATTACCATTCTTTACTTGAGTCTGCGTAATTACGTGTTTAGCGTTTTTCGCACGTTCACGCTTGATTGCTATAAAGCCGCTAAGTATAAATCGAGTTTTATTTGGTAACTCATCTATTTTTTTAATAGGAGCAAATAGTGTCGTATGGGCAACGCCAACTACCGTATAACCGTCGGCTGCAAGTGCATGCAAGATGGCTTCGGCTTTCTCTCGTTCATTTTCTGTTAAATCAGACCTATGAAGAACCTGCTCGGGTGCACCTTTTACATATAAATCAAACAATGTTCCATGATGCCATACGTTCCCGCTTAATAAATGGACTTTATCAAATCTAACCTCGTTGACTGCAGGCTGGCGTCTAAATGATCTGTTTTGAATTTTTATATATTCTGCGAATGCCCTGTCAATGTAATGAGATGTGTTTATAGCAGAGCCTATAATAGCTTCCATCATATCTTCCTGACTAGATGTGCTATGCCACACCTTCGTCACATGTGCTTCAACGCTCTTTGATGAACTTGTCGCATTAATTATAACAGTCTTCATACTGCGCGTAGACAAGAGCGTCCTAGCACGCTTTAGAGACGTACGAAGCGTACCGTGCTCGTCCTTAGCTGAGATAGATTTAAGCATTAGTGATATTATAGCAAAAAATAACCTCACCGTAGATATACTCCAGTGAGGTTACTGTACTTGCTAGTTATTTTAAGCAATTCTAATGAGTTCTAAGCGTTGGGTTTTACCCGCTCGTCCCCATTCGACTGTATCTTTGATTTGCTTACCTAGAAGGCTTTGACCTAGAGGGCTTTTATCTGATATCCGCCCATCGCTTGGGTTCGCTTCAAAGCTATCAACGATTGTATATCGTAGAAGCCGGCCTTTACTATCAATCATATCAACAACTGAGCCTATAGCAACGAATAGCCTATCTCGTTTTCGAGGTAATAGTCGTGCTGTCTTAAGCGTCTGCTGCTTATCATAGAGTTCTGCTTCACTAGCTTGGAGCGATGCTAGTTTTTGGATACGTGCGAATCGCTCTTCGTGCGAATCTGATTTATCAAGTTCTCGTAATTCTGAACGGTTTTTTTCAATATCATGGCTGAGACGAGCGATCTGTTTTTTTAGTTCTTTAAAGCCTTTTTTGCTCAAATAAACAATAGTTGCTGTGTTCATAGAATGTCTCCTTTTACGTTTTGTCTTTTATCAATTCGGATTTTTTCCTCTTTGATATTTTAATTATGCCAAAGATATCTGAATCAAACCTGAGAATTCAAATATAGTTATGATTTTCCTTCAACTGACTTTGAAGGCGCACTTGATGTCTGAAGTATAATTGTAAATATTGTCGTATCGTTGACTGCGCTGGTTGCTGTAAGCTCTCCATCGTTTAACTCAACAATTTTTTTTGCAACAGATAATCCTAGACCATACCCATTTTTTGATGCATTTGTGCGAGAGCTATCACCACGGTAGAAGCGATCAAAAATATGCGGTAATTGCTCCTCAGGGATGCCACTACCCTCATTAGATACCTCGATGCGCACCTTACCTGATCGACGAGTTACGGTAACTGATACCATCGATGTATCCGGGCTATACTTGATAGCATTATCAATGAGAATCATGGCAAGCTCTTCGACGCTTCCAAGTGTCACCATGGTATATATCGGCGATTCAAACTCTTTAAAGTGAATACGTTTTCCTTGTGGGTCAAATGTCTTGATAACGTTAGTGACTGCTCTGTTAACCTCTACTTTTTCCCTCTCAACGTTTGAATAGTCAAGCTTAGACAGCTGCAGCAGCGTATGTGATAAGCGAGTTAATTTGTTAACCTCTTCGAGATTACTCTCGAGTAGTTCATGCATCTCGTCTTTTGTTAAGTGTGTATCTCTCAGTGCAACTTCAATCTCTGTTTTCATAGCCGCAAGTGGCGTTCGTAACTCGTGACTAGCATCACTGGTAAAGCGAGACTGGGCTTCATGAGCTTCTTCTATAGGACGTATAGTTCGTCTCGCAAGGTAGAAGCTACCCACACCACCGATTCCTAAAACGAGGAAGTTGATATATACAAGCCCGATGACTAAATTTCCTTCACCTTCATGTAGTTGATCCGAACGAAGATCGGGAAATCCGTAATTTCTAGGTAATCGAAGACTTGTTTCGATTTGGCTTAATCTTGCATTTATCTCACTTGAAGCGATCTGATAAATAGCAACACTAAACAGCAGACTCAGGGTCATAAGAATAAGAAGATACCAGCCTGTTAACTTTAGTGTTGCACTTTGAAACATAATTACCCCTCTATTTTGTAGCCAAAACCTCTGACAGTGTGAAGTAGCGGAGTTTTAAATGGAACATCTATTTTATTGCGAAGGTATTTTATATACACTTCTACTGTGTTTGGCAAAATATCCGCGTCGTAGTCCCATACATGACTAATAATTGTTTCTTTTGAAAGTGGTCGACCCTGATTTCTAAGCATGTACTCGAGCAGACCGAACTCTTTGTTGGTCAGTTGAATTGTTTTATTTTCTCGTGTGACACTAAAGTTCACAGTATCAAGTGATAAATTACCAGCTGTCAAGATATTCGGCTGTTGTTCACTTGGCCGCCGTAATAGCGCTCGGACCCTCGCTAGGAGTTCCTCGAGCGCAAATGGCTTGACAAGGTAATCGTCCGCACCACTGTCAAGCCCATCTGTACGATCCGACACACCCCCGAGTGCAGTTAGCAAAATAACTGGTGTGTGAATTTTTGCTTCACGCATAGCCTTTACTATTGCAATACCGTCATATTCTCCTGGGAGCATACGGTCGACAATCGCCACATCGTAGGGTTCAGTTGTCGCCATAGCATACCCGTCATCACCATCGAAAGATACGTCAACTGCGTAACTTTCCTGTTCAAGAGCTTTTTTAAGAGCTCGTGCAATTTTATGTTCGTCTTCGATAATTAATATTCTCATGTATTAATAATATGTCTTTAAACTGAGAAAATACTGTATCTTAGGCGATTGCCGTATGGACTGGAGCGTATTTATCGCTCCAAAGCTGCATATCAACAAGAATAGGCATTAAATCTCTCCCCTTTTTTGTGAGGGCGTATTCACAGCGGGTATTATTTGTCGAAAGGCGTTTAATAATGTCCGCTTCCTCAAGGGTGATTAATCTCGCAGATAGAGTACGCGGATTTATGCCGCCCACTAGATCCTGTAATTGACAAAATCGTACTGACTTTTCATTTACAAAGTAGCGTAGCAACTGAGGTGTCCATTTGTCACCTAGAATATGCGTTGCTGCTGCGACGCAGCCAATAGTTTTTATTTCGCTCATACTAACACTATACATTGTCTAGCAAATATTGTCAAAGACGTCAAGGGGTATATTTCTTAAAATCAATTATTGTTTTTACGAATATGCTTCATGCCATATTCCCAGCTTGCATCTGTTTTCTTGTGAGGATTAAATATGTAGTGTGGATCGAATATTTCTTTTACAGTTTTAAAGTGATTGTACATATCAACACCAAACATAGCTTCCAGCCACGGTCCGCGTATCATGCCATCATTATGCTCGCCGGCCATAGTCCCCCCATATTTGAGAACAACTGGAATTAGCTCACGCATGATAGGTTCTAGTTTTGCATGCTCTTTTTGGCTTACAATATCTATTAGTGGAATAATATGAAAGTTACCATCCCCAAAGTGTCCGGCAATTGTTGCAGGTAGTTTATATCTCCTCATTATAGCTCGTGCTTCGGGTAGGAAATTGTGAATATGTCGTGGTTGAACAGTCATATCATCAATAAATGGTGCTGCGAACTTTCCATGTACTCGATTTCGAAGTAGGCTTAAGCTAGCACGACGAATATTCCAAAAAAGAGCACTGTTTGCATCGTCATGTTCAACTGTTGTTTTTAATCGAAATTTACTTAAATCTTTTCTAAGCTCAGTGATACGACTGTCGATCTTCGGTATTGATTTATCCTCAAACTCAACCATTAGAACCATACTAGGAATATGACCCCGAAAACGTGCGGCTTGACCGAGCAGTATAGCTTGTTGCTTTAGGTACTCTTTTGTACCTAGTTGTTGGCGAAATGTACTGAAGTACTTTATACCTAGGTCAAACGTAACATCATCAAAACCTTCAAAAGTTACGGGTTTGTGTCGAAGCACAGTTTGAATAACTTCTTCAAGTTGTGATTGCTTCTCGATATAAATAATAAGGAGGCCATTATGCAGTGCTTTGCGGTGTGTCTGGATAACGATGTCTGTTACAACGCCTAGTGTACCCTGGCTACCAGTAATAAGTTGTGTCATATCAAATATACCTGTTTCGCGGTCCCAGACGCTCCATAGGTTGTACCCCATTGAATTTTTATTTACTTTTGGTCTGGCATTACGTATATCATCATAATTATTTTCAATGAGTGTAAATAGGCGCTTATATAACTTTCCCTCAAAATCTTGTTTTTTCATTTTTATTGCTAACTCGCGCTTATTTAAAGGCTTCACGGTGTACTGCTTACCGTCAGCAAAAACTACTTTTAACTCTCTAACTGACTTATCAGCATTTCCATACTGCAGTGATCTCTCACCTCCGCTGTTATTGCCTACCATGCCACCGAGTGTGCACCATGCGCGAGATGCAGGTACGCAGCCGATCAAATGCGTTGTCCCAAGCAAAGTATCTATATCACGCATATGAACACCGGGTTCAGCATGGAGCAAATCTCCAGTATATGGGTGTATCGTGTTAAAGTATTTTGTCATATCAAGAATAAGTGATCCGCTAATAGCACCGCCAGACATATCCGTTCCAGCACCCCTCGCTGTAATACTAAGTGAGGGGTAATCTAATTTATTCTTTGCAACAAAAGACACGACTTGTTCGATATCATTACTATGTTTAGGCTCAAGTACAGCTGTAGGAATTAACTCATATATACTGGCATCGTGGCTGTACGCTGTCAGAGTCTTTTTGTCAGTTTTAATATCGCCATCAAAAACCGCCTGTATTTGTTCCGCCACATCTTTCATACTCTCTACTATACGTTAAGCATGAGAGGTTTGTCGATAATTTATGCGCGCTTTTTACGTCGAAATATAGATGCAATTGATATACGCTTCGAGTATTCAAGTGTGCCATAGCGGAATAAGCGAATTGCAAGCGAGAGAACGACGGTTGCACTAAGCGCAAGAATAGTAATGCCAAGCAGTGCCTCAGGAATTGAAAGGTTACCGACGGCATTTCGTAGCATAAGTGGAATTGGTGCAGTCAGTGGGAAGAAACTTAAAAATTTAACAAGTAACGTATCTGGAGCTGACACAAAAAGCGTTACCGCATAGAGTGGCCCAAATATAAGTGTCATCACCATACCGAAGAATCCACCAGCCTCTTTTGCAGTTGGTGTTGCCGCACCAATTGCCACGAGTAGTCCTGTAAACAGGAGGAAACTAAGTGCAAATATTGCTGCACCGATCGCGATACGCACAGGGTCGAGAGGAATATTTGACAGGTCAATATTTGGAAGATCAAGCTGATTTCGAAATAGCAAATAAACAACCACAATAGGAATCATGATGACGACAATTTGAATGGCAGCAAGAACAATTAATGAAAGTATTTTACCAATAATAAGCGCCCTTGCCTTAATTGTGGTCAGTATCATTTCAATAACACGGTTCTCTTTCTCTTCAGTCGTGCTCGTGAGCATTTGATTACCAAACATGACAATTAGAATATAGAATAAAACAAGGAATATTCCCGGCGCAATAATCTGTTTGAAGCCATCATATTTTACGCCATCTTTGTATGTTGTTGAATTGAAACCAACCTTATTTTGTAAGATAGCAATCGTTTGAGTGTCTACTTTATTTGTTACTGCCTGTTGTAACAATGCAGAAGCAACGCCCTGGTATCGACTATTATCAAATAGTCCTACATCTTTTGCATATACTTCTACCTGGTTCTTTGTAAGATCGCTAGGATAGTAGAAATAAGCATCGAGTTTACCAGAAGTCACTCGATCAATACCTGCTTGTTTCGAAGTAACGGTGGTTGCACCGATCTGCTTAAGGATATTACTTGATAAAACATGCGAATCGTCAGTGATTGCAATGCTAAAGGTTTGATTTTTAGTATCTGATGCCGCTTGATCCGTTGTTTTGTTTGAGAAAAATATAATCGCAAACACTGCACCAATAATGACAGGAAATGCAAGTGCCATAATCCAGAAACTTTTCTTTCTAAGTGTCCTCACTACTTCAAATTGAAATACAGTACCTAAATTATGCATTATGCGCCTCCTCTGAATCATTTTCATCACCATATACTTCTATAAAAATATCATCAAGCGATTTACCGCCAAATTTTTTCTTAACAGCAGCAACTGTGCCGTACGCACTTGCTTTGCCGTCTTTTAGTAAGATGATTCGATCACAGAGACGTTCGACTTCCTCCATTTGGTGTGTAACGAATACGACTGTCGCACCAGCTTTTTGATGTTCTTCAATAATTGTCATTAAGAGCCGACGATTAATCGGGTCGAAGCCCTTTGTTGGTTCATCGAGAATAAGTAATTCAGGATTATTCATAATAGTAATGCCAAGTTGTATTTTTTGTTGCTGGCCACCCGATAATTTGTCTAAGCGCGTTGTTGCTTTATCGAGAAGCCCTACTCGCTCGAGGTATGACATAGACCATTCACGAGCATCTGTACGTGACATTCCTTTAAGCTGACCAAAATAAATCATGACACTAATAGCGTTCTCTTTTTTGTAGAGACCTCGCTCTTCTGGCAAGTATCCGAGTCGACTTCCACCTGCGTGTGGTTCAAATTGCTCCCCGTTTATCAATAGTTCACCCGCGGCAGGTTCATATAGTCCAAGAAGTGCGCGAATTGTGGTTGTCTTCCCAGATCCATTACTCCCCAGGAAGCCGAAGATCTCACCTCTATTTACAGTAAATGACAGATCATCAATGACGGTTTTACTACCAAAATCCATTCGAAAGTGGTTGATACTAATAATTGGTACAGGCTCTGGTTTGGCTGTTGGCATATAACACTCCAGTTAGTTTCTACCTCCATTATAACATGGCTAATATATTGATAATGCGAACATTAAATTTTGACCTATCAATAAATATATGTTAAAATAAAATAGTAACATCTGCCATATCGGATAGGTGGTCGCAGCAACCGCTGTGATAAATGGCCGACGTCGCGGCTGACAACGATTACACGCACAATGAAAGGTGCATGTAGCATGATCGAATTGGGTACCAAGTGCGAGATAGTCATCTTGCCAAATTCCCACTTTCCTGACTATCTTCCGCTAATGAGGAGTGTGACATTCAGAACTCCTCTTGAAATCGAGTTGTTCAACGCACTCCCGCAAGGATTTCGTGCAACTCGCGGAAACATGATCGTGATCGATGTCCATGAAGCTTCTCTTTCGAGTGACGGTGGAGAACTTTCCTTCAAAGGAATAGTGGAGTTATATTGTAACAAGCATGAAAGTGAGAATCACTTGTACGCGGTTCAAGGGATGGTGTATCGCACTGGTGGCTGGAATGGGCGTGCAACGTTCAAGCCCATTACGATTATTCCCCAGCGGTAAGCCCGCACGACGGAACCCCCTCTCGCCACTAGGCGATGAGGGGTTTTCTATTTAACGATAATTAATGAATGATAGCGAAAAATCAAAATCCTTTGACCGTAATAGGGACATAGCATTTTGAAGATCATCTTTACTCGTGCCAGTTACTCGAACCATATCGCCTTGGATTTGAGTTTTAAGCTTTGGAAGATTTGTTCGTATCTCACTTGTGATAAGTTTTGCATTATCTTGACTAAGACCCTGTTTAAATGGGACTTCCCATGTTGATTTAAGATTGCTATCAACTGGTGTTTTTGTAAGATCGAGTACTTTCGCACTTTGATCTCGACTTGCAAGTTTTTTGCGGATAATGTCAAGCACCGCATCAAGTTGCCATTGCCCTGCTCCGATAATTTTAAATCCTGTCTTGTCACCAAGCCACTCTATAGAAGCTGGTGTTCCTTTAAAATCGTATCGTGTCCCGATTTCTCGTTCTGTTTGTGAAAAAACGTTATTTAATTCGGCTTTATCAAAATCCGATACAATATCAAATGAAAAACTTGGCATATATCTAGTATATCACCTCTTATGATAAGCTGAATAATATGAAACAACTGCTTCATCAATTCGACCACGTTGTTAGTGGCTACATCGCAACATTACCGACCTGGCTCAAGACCCCTTTTCTTCTAATGTCATTTATCGGTCAGCCGATTGTAACAATTTCAATTGGTTTAATCATTGCTGCATTTGCAATTTTTCGATTCAATCAAAGACTATTAATTGCGAGTATAGTTGCGCTATCAACGATGGGGATAAATACGATTATTAAATATACATTTGAGCGTGATCGTCCTGCTACAGAATATGTTTCACATATGGTTATAAAAAGTTATAGTTTTCCAAGTGGACATACGGCAGGATCGACTGTGATCTTTGGTTTATTGGCGTATCTGGCGTTCCAGTTGTTACCGCAACCACTCAACGTCATTGTCTCTGCGCTTTTAGCGTTACTTATTATTGGAATTGGAGTGTCTCGCGTTTACTTAGGTGCTCATTTCCCCAGTGATGTTATATTCGGCTGGATACTCGGGCTTGTTGGTCTTAGTATTATTATCTATATTGTAGCGCCAACAATATGAATATAGTCCTTGTTTACAATCCAAAATCTGGGACGAGCTTAAGTGCCAAAGAGCTACGTATAAAGTGTGAGAGTAACGGTATTAAAATTATTAAGCTAATTCCGCTTAGCCATAAGATAGAGCATCAGCTTAAGCCGTATATAGAAGCTGGTCTAACAATCGCTGCCATCGGTGGAGATGGCACTATAAGCAGTATTGCAGGTATAGTTGCGGGTACGAAAGCGACATTCGCCCCTCTTCCTGGTGGAACGCTCAATCACTTCACAAAAGATCTCGGTATACCACGAGAGATCGATAAAGCGCTTGCCCGTTTAGCACATGCAAAATTGTCGGTAGTTGATGTTGGATCGGTGAATAATAAGGTATTCATTAATAATGTAAGCTTTGGAATCTACCCTGCATCACTAAAAGTACGAGAGGAATATGAATCCAGGATTGGGAAATGGCCAGCTGCAATCGTCGGTACTATATCAGCATTCATAAGATTTCACAGATACAATATTGTACTAGACGGTCGTAGGATCAAAACTCCATTTGTATTTGTCGGTAATAATCTCTATGACATGACAGATATGGGCGTTACAACACGAAAGAGTCTTGTGAGTGGTGAGCTAGGTGTTGTTGTTGTGCGAGCTGCATCGCGCATTCATGTCGTAATGATAGGTATTCGCGTTATTTTAGGTACCGCACATCTCCTTAAAGAATTTGAAGTCTTCACGACCAAAACCATGACAATTGAGGCAAAGCGAAAGTCAATACACGTATCTCACGATGGAGAAGTGAGTAAAATGCATCTTCCTCTTACATTTGAAATTCGTTCGAAATCGCTACGAATCTTAAAATAATACGGTATACTACTGATAAATGTTTAAAAAATATTCAGGAAAGTTATACTGTTTTTCCCCACCAGTTATGCTGGCTACACTGATATTGGAGCTTAGTTTAGCGCTATATACGGTTTGGCGATATAAGTTAACGACGATCAGTCGGCTCGTTGTATGTATTCTTATTTCACTTGCCATTTTTCAAGGTGCAGAATATATGCTTTGCGGTGGTCTTGGCTTAACGGGAGTTGAGTGGGCTCGTTTAGGCTACATGGCGATTACACTCCTCCCGCCACTTGGTCTTCATCTATGTATTGTACTTGCTAAGAAGAAGGCAGCCTTATTAGTTGCAGCGGCGTACGTAACAGCGGCTGCATTCATATACTATTTTGTATTCGTCACTCATTCGATGGCAGGTCAAGTATGCCGAGCTAACTATGCTGTGTTTGATCTTCATGAAACAGCTTCCTGGGTATACGGACTATACTACTATGGCTGGTTGCTTGTCAGTGCCGCACTTGCATATGGCTGGTCTGATGGACATGCACATAAAAAAGAGCTTCGGGCCTTAGTTCTAGGCTACGCTGTCTTTATTATACCGACAACATTTTTTAATATTATCGATCCAACAACCATCGGCGGTATCCCATCGATTATGTGTGGCTTTGCTGTGCTATTGGCTATTATATTGGTTGCACGCATACTTCCGCTTACGACACCAAGACGACCTGGCTCAAATGGGCAATCATCCGTGGTATAATGCAAGGAAAGTGAGGAATATACTTATGAAAGTACAGATTGAAATAGATACAAGAACATTTGTTCGTTTTTGGCTAGTTGTTATTGGTTTTGCGCTTGCACTATTGGCAATATATAGTGCGTTATCTGCACTCATTATTATCGGAGCAGCTTTTTTTCTAGCGATGGCACTTAACGGGCCAGTTAGCCGTGTTGCGCGGATTTTGCCTGGCAGGAGTCGAGTTGGCGCAACGGCCATTGCCTACATTATCGTTGTTCTTTTAATTGGTGTGTTTGTTTTCCTCGTTGTACCACCTATCGTCGAACAGACAGCAAAATTCATCGAGACAGTCCCTGGTCTTGTTAATGACGCGACTTCTAAATGGCAAGGTTTGAGTCACTTTATAGCTGACCACAATCTTCAGCCTCAGCTTGACGGCGCATTAAATAGTCTTAAGAATAATGCCTCCGGTTGGGCTGCAAACGCAGGCTCAACACTTATCAATGGGCTTGGCTCAGTGCTATCCGTTATCGCAGCAACATTCTTGACACTCGTCTTGTCATTTTTGATGCTCATCGAGGGCCCGGTTTGGCTGAAACGCATCTGGGGTGTATATACTGATCAAGATCGCATGGAAGCACACCGTTCTCTTGCAAAGCGTATGTACAACGTTGTAACCGGTTACGTTACTGGTCAACTGACTGTCTCGGGTATCGATGCAACACTCGCAGGAATCGTAGTGTTTATTCTTTCACTTGTTTTCCACCTTCCGCTTAACTTAGCACTTCCGTCTGCTGCTATAGCCTTTGTATTATCACTGATTCCAATGTTTGGTGCCACAATTGGTGGTATTATCATTAGCCTATTATTGCTGTTCAACAATGTCACGGCAGGTATCATATTTGCTGTATACTTTATTATTTATCAACAGATTGAGAATAACTTCATATCACCTGTTATTCAATCGAAGCGAGTGGAGCTCTCAGCATTAGCGGTCCTAGTTGCGATAACGATCGGACTATACGTTTTTGGTATCGCTGGTGGTCTTATCTCAATTCCAATTGCCGGATGCATCAAAGTTCTCGTTGAAGATTACTTAGAGCGTGCAAAACACAAACGTAAAAAAAGTGAGAGACCGTTAGAAAAACTTGTGAAAAAATTACAAGGAAAAGATAAAGAGACTATTGTTCAAGAAGAAATTTAAAGATATTCCCAGATTGGGCCATGAGAGGTATCGCGGATAGCGATACCTCTTTTTGCAAGTTCGTCCCTAATACGATCAGACTCTTGCCAGTTTTTTGTATCTCTAGCCCGCTGTCTCTCTAAGATAAGTTGCTTCTGGGTATCTGTAATGTCAGGTGTTGTTGCAATTAATTGTAGGCCAAGAACAAGATCAATAGTTTCAAGTAGTTGCACGAGAGGCTGTCTATGAATATCGGAAATATTTGCTGATGTTAGTCTTGTAAATGCTTCGTCAATGATACGAAGTCCTTCCGGAGTATCTAAGTCTCGTGATAGAGCCTCTATGATAGCCTGTGGTGTTGCGTATAGTGAGACCGCATTGTCATCGGATCTCTTATCCCCATCATCGCGTAGTGTATCATGCGTCTGGTGACGGAGTGCACTGACTGTACGCCAGTTTTTTAATCGATTTGCTGCTGCTTCAACATTATCAAAACTAAAGTTAGTTTGATGACGATAATGTGATTGGAGCACAAGAAGACGGAAAGCGAGTGGATCAATACCTTTTGCAGTTAAATCAGCCAAGGTGTAAAAATTATTAAGACTTTTGCTCATCTTTTTTCCGTCGACAAGTACATGCTCGTTATGAACAAACATACTCGCATATATTGAATTATTTTTCCCTGCAGTACTCTGAGCAATCTCATTTTCATGGTGAGGGAATGCAAGATCTATACCGCCTGTATGAATATCAAATGGTTGCCCAAGGCCTTGAAGACTCATAACTGAGCATTCAATGTGCCAGCCAGGTCGTCCAGCGAGATCATGTCCATTTAATTCAAACGCCCAACTTGGCTCTCCGGGCTTCTTCGTTTTCCAAAGTGCAAAATCATGTACTGAATCTTTATCATATTCATCATTTTGAATACGCTCATTTGAGGTATTAGACTCAGTAAGGTGTACTAACTGACCATAAGTTTTGCCAGATTTTTTGTATGCTTCTATAGAAAAATAAACACCATCGTCAGCGATATATGCAAAACCTAATTCTAGTAGTTCTGTAATAAGCAGCTTCATACCATCGATCGTTGCAACATCAGTCGCTTTTATAAATGTTAGAGCGTTAGTATCACTACCTGTTAATACCATATCTTGTAAAAATGTATCACCGTAGTGAGTTGTTAGTTTCTTTAATGCATCCATAGGTTCAAGATCTGGATATGTCTTTGCGCTTCTACTGATCGTCTTATCATCAACATCAGTGAAATTCATGACGTGCTTAACATTATATCCGTTTGCTGCAACAACACGACGGAGAGTATCGGCAGCAATAAATGCGCTGAGATTACCGATATGGACGTGATCATAAACAGTCGGACCACAGCTATATATGGTAACAAGCTCGGCGTTGATTGGAGCAAACGGCTCTAGCGTTTTAGTAAGCGTATTATGGAGTTGTAGTGTCATAGTCGCGAAGCGCCTTATCGGTTGCTGTTACTAATTCAGATATGATTGTATCGTAGTCTTCGTACGCGCGAAAGCCACTTGCATACTTGTGTCCACCACCGCCAAAGAAACCTGCGACCTGCTCTGCAATTGGAATATTTGCACGTAACTTGCCGGTGACTTTACCATCAGGATAAGTTTTGATAGCGACACCTATTTCAACACCTTCTACTAGGCGCATTTCATCAAGCACAAGAACACTGGGATTATATTGATCACTATATTTTTGAATGTCTTCCCATGGTATATGTACAACAGCAAGTTTTCCGTTTAATAGGTATTCAATGCGACTAATTAATTCACCTTTGTAGGATAGAATCTCAGCTGATTTTTTCATAAACTCACGACGCCTACCCTCAATGGTAGAGCTTGAAGCGCCAAGTGCAGTTAATTTACCAGCCACTGCATATGTTTCAGGAGATACATTTTGCGTCGTGAGACCAAGACTGTCTGACAACATTGCAATGAGCATGTTTTCAGCTGCCTGTTGGTTAATTGTCCAGCCAGATTCGGTGGCAAGTCCATAAAGCATTTGTCCTGTCGCAACAGCATCACTCGCAAGCATTGTATGATCGAAACTCAATGTCGATTTAGTTGTGTGATGGTCTATTACAAGAACAGGATGTGATTCGAGGTAGCTACGGACTCCTGGAGCTTCTAGTACTTTAGTAATGAGTACGTCAGCACTCGTATCGACGATAATTGCTATATCGGCATTTGTATCGAAATCACCGACTACTCTATCCCAGCCATTAATGTAGTGAAGATATTTAGGAATCTCAACAGGACAGTATAAGATTATATCTTTTCCGAGATCACCAAGTATTTCTTCGAGTGCGAGACTACTCCCAAGGCTGTCGCCATCAGGATTTTCTGCCTGGATAACAATAATTTTTTTTGCAGTATCTATAAGAGTTTTGGCTTCAGTAAACATTCCTTTTAGTATAACGTACTCCTAGAATATTGACAAATACCATATAAAAGTGTTAAAGTATGTTTAATCTGTCATCATACCGATGACAGTGTTTCATTCGTTAGAGCTGTTATAGTCCGCGAATGATGATTACAGACAGGAGAAAAACATGCCATCCCAGCAGTCGATTTTCGAACAAATGAGAGAGGAAGCTGAAGCGGCTATCTACATGACCGATGAGTCTCGTCAATTGCTACTCAAATGCATTGACGACGGACATCTGGCCATCAAGAAAGCAGTGAGTGACAGGGATTTTCGTACGAAAATTCCGTTCGACGTTGCGCTTGTTACCAATGCTGCCATGCAAGTTGCACGTGCACTCGATGTCGTTGCGGAAACGCGGCGAAGTGCAACTATCGCTGGTCAGGCATGGGTCGAGGCGTATGTAGAGCGTCATCAAACCAGCTGATACCTCCTTTAGCGCTGCGGCGCCTAAGGGCTGCGATTCGGGAAGTACATCTCCTGTCTCGCAGACCAAGTGCTTGAATAAAGTTCAAACATTTAGTCTGCGAATAAATATACTTATCTTGGAGCTATAATGCTCGACGGCCTTCAAGTGCATGACTCAATGTAATCTGGTCAGCGTATTCTAGGTCAACTCCGACTGGTATGCCACGCGCGAGACGCGTCATCTTAACGGTAATATCATTATCTTTGATGTAGCGCTGCAGGAAAAGTGCCGTTGATTCGCCTTCAACGCTAGCATTCGTTGCAATGATAATCTCTTCAACGTTATCATCAACAAGCCGCTTTAGCAGTTCGGGTATATGTAATTTTTCAGGCCCTACACCGTCTATCGGTGAAATAGCCCCTCCAAGCACATGGTATGTTCCATGGAACTGGTTTGTTCGCTCAAGTGCAACTATATCAAGCGGCTCCTCAACGACAGCAATGAGCTGCTTATTTCGATCAGGATCACTGTACAGTGTCGAAACTGACTCGTCGTTATTTATTAGTGCAAATGTGACCGGACATTCTTTTACGCCACTATGAAGGATTTGTATAGAGTGAGCAATTTTTTCTACTGCATGGCTATCTGCACGAAGCAAATAATAGGCATAGCGCTCTGCAGTTCGAGCGCCAACACCAGGAAGACGCCCTAACTCTTCGATCACATGCGTTAGTGCCGATGGAAGTAACTGTCGACTCAAAATATCCTACAGTCCTAGGTTGCCAAGTCCACCCATGAGTGGCTTCATTTTTTCAGCAGCAACTTCCTGTGCTTTTGCAAGGCCGTCACGGATCGCAATTTCTAGCCAGTGTTCAAGTTCCTCGATATCGTTGAGGTCAACTGATGCAGCATCAATCTTAATACTTTGAACTTTTAATTCACCATTAACTTGGACAACGACTGCTCCATCGCCGGCTTCTACTTCAATAATTTGCTTCTTTAGATCTTTTTGTGCTTTACGCAACTCGTTCAACATCTTCATTTGGTCAAATGCCATAATCGGTCTCCTCCGTCTGTTTACTGCATGCTATTATACGTTATTCCAGGCCATTTTTGTAGAGGTAAAAACGATTTGAATCCGTTGACTGTCGGTCTGTGATGATTTGATCAGGTTCTTGGGATAATGGAGCAAGAAAACGCACATCCTTACTGACAAGCACGGCAGTATTATTACTCGGGAACGATTGCTCAACAATAAACTTACTATTATACTTTGCGAGTACATCGTAAAATGGTTTTTCATCACCACTTACTACAAGTGTAATAGATTTGTATTTTGGTGACTGGTTATTTACAAGTTGAATATCTTGAGAAAAGTTTCGAGCTATCATCGGATCGTAATGGTATCCATACATATATCGCTCGGCACCACTAATGGTCATACTCGCAATCAAGATTGTAAGTGGAATTAAACCGACTATACGAGCGTACGGGTTTCTTGGAAATAGTTGGTACCAGTAAATTATCAATGTACGAACACCCATGGCAAGCAGAAGTGCCATTGGGACAAACAGTATATTTGCATATTTTGGACTAAGGATAACAACAGGGATAATAAATAGGAACCATATACCAATAATGTAGCTTCTGGCTGTATATTTTACGGTAAAGAGTCGGAAGATGCCTAGTAGAATTAATGCCATCGATCCCATGCCGTAAACAGGTGCTATGACGACACCTGAATGCGGTGTTGTGAAATCAAAATATTGACGAAGGAGAGACGTGAGGTTGTCTGCTAATGATGGCCATGCTGACGGTATGCCAAGAAGCAAAAGTGATGTTGACGGGTCTTTAAGCAGTGCATAGCCAAGAGGCGCAAAGATGATAACGCTCAGTGTCGCAGCGATAGCAACTTGTGTTGGTGGAAGTCGTCTAATAAGGTAACGGAGGTGTGGGTGGAGTGCAGCGGCAACGGCTAATGCAACGATCATGTAGATACTTAAAGGAGTATAAAGACTTAGTGCAACAAGAACGAAAAGCAATATTTTCCAGAGGATAGGAAAGCGTGCGCGTCGGGAAAGCATTGTAGCCGCAAGCAGTATCCAAACTGCATAAAATATAAACATAATACCTGGCGTGCCGCTTTGAGCTATGAAGAGAAACTGACCTGTAGTAATGATAAGGCCGATCGTAATAATTGCTACATTTTGCCTAAACCACAGAATAAATAGTGGCAAGAGGCCAAATATAGATAAAAACCCAATGATGAGTGATGGAATCTTAATACTCAGTAGGGTGACACCAAAAGTGGAGAATATTGCTTTTTGCAGCAGACTATAGGGTAGGTTTACAATCATACTTGGATCAAAATGGTCATAAGAGACGAGGCTTGATCTAACCGCAATACTCATTTCCGATGTTGTGATTCCACCTGGTGCGTATAGGCCAGCTAAAATAAGAAGTATTCCCAAAACAGCGCCGACTAGCATGTACCCTAGTATATAGCGCCAACGATATAGTAAAAATTCGGTGACTTGCCTTGTCATAAATTACTTACGATTATAGCACGTTACTCACTGCGCTTGTCGAGTGACATAAACCTTAGTCGTTCTGGGTGGAAGTAAAGTTCAACCTTGCCAGTTGGCCCGTTACGGTGTTTAGCGATAATCAGATCGGTTATGTTCTCACGCTCAGTTTCCGGATTATAGTATGCTTCGCGGTAGATAAACATAACAATATCGGCGTCCTGTTCAATAGATCCAGATTCGCGTAGGTCTGAAAGCTGTGGGATTTGTGGGCTGCGAGACTCAACTGAACGTGACAACTGCGACAAACCAATGACTGGAACATTTAACTCACGAGCTATAAGTTTAAGCCCACGACTGATCTCACTCACTTCTTGCACACGGTTTCCATTATTGTTGCCACTTCCCTGCATGAGCTGCAAGTAGTCTACAATAATAAGTCCAAGCGGCTGTTCATGGGCAGCGCGACGAGCTTTCGTTCTCATCTCTAGTACGCTCACTCCAGGTGTGTCGTCTATAAAAATTGGCGCCTCAGCCATTTCGCCCATCGCTTCAGATAGTTTCGAAAAGTCATCATCAGATAAGTTACCTGTTCTAATGTTCCATGCATCAACTCCAGAGGCATCTGCGAGCATACGGTCGACAAGCTGCTCTTTACTCATCTCAAGGCTGAAGAATAAGACTGGTTGTTTTGCAACAGTTGCGATGTTATATGCAAGGTTAGTGACAAGCGTTGTCTTACCCATGGCAGGTCGGGCAGCAAGAATGATAAGATCTGATCGTTGGAGGCCTGCTGTCATATTGTCGAGATCACGCCAGCCTGTGCGCACGCCTCTAAGTGCACCTTTGTTGCGGTGTAATTCTTCCATACGGTCAAAGCTTTCAGTAAGAATACTTTCGATACTAACAAGATCTTGTTTTAGCGTCTGATCACTAACGGCGAATAACTCAGCCTCAGCTTTTCCAAGTAATTCCTGTGCAGTATTATCTTCATCGTAGCCAAGTTCTGAAATTTCAGCGCTAGCTTTAATAAGCCTCCGACGGACAGCTTTAAGTGAGACCATTTCAGCGTACGCTTCAGCATGAGCAGCCGTAGGGACATAGTTTGTTAGCTCTGTTAGATACGCTGAGCCGCCGACAAGTTCTAACTCATCTTTCTTTTTTAGTTCATCAGTAAGAGTTAAAAGGTCGACGGGACGATGGTGCTCGTATAGACGCATCATGCCACCAAATATAGTTCCGTGACGCTTATCGTAAAAGTCTTTGGGTGTAACATGCTCAGAGATATCGGCGAGTGTTTCCTCGTCAATTAGAACAGCACCGAGTAAACTCATCTCGGCATCAACATTTTGTGGAGGAACTTTCCCCGCAACAACTTCCTTAGCTGGCATCGCTCTCTACTACTACCTCTTCTCCTCCACCCATAATAGCAGCAACGGCAGCAGCTTGGCTATCTTTTGGTGGAGCAGCGGCTGAGTTCGTCTCTATGGTGATATTATTCATCCCTATTGTTTCGAGTGATGTCATGAGGTTTATGCGGTGTTTTGTATCATCTAACTTTGTTTTATAAAATTTACTTTTTGTATAGATTGTTAGCGTCTGCCCATCATATTCGTAGTCACATTTACTAAGAACACTATAGACCGCCACGAAATGCGTACGAGTCTCATTGATGAGTGATTGCCAATCAAAATCTACTGGTAGCTTGACGTTTTTAGTACTCTTAAACTCAGCCATATCTTTAGCGGCATTAATAATGAGAGTGACATGTGACTCACCATCGACCATCACTTCTTGAGGCTTTTTTGTTGAATGAGATGGAGCAGCTGTTTGCATAGAGCTAACAGGCTCCATCTCAGGCTTTTTTCTCGTTGCCTGCTTAGCAAGTTCAATTAAGGGAGCACTGACAGTAGGACTTGGTGCGGAAAGTGCTACGGTTTTTGGCTTTGGGACGGCATGGGCGGCTAGTATAGTGAGTAGTTTGATACGTGGTTGAGATGACGAGTTGACGGTAAGTAAATCATCGAGTAGAGCTATATATTGTGGCTTTTGAACAATAAGTTTTCGTACGGTTCGAATCAATTGTGTTCCTAAGGTTCGAGGTTCGATACCTGCCTGTTCACTATCATCAAGCGCACTAACGATTTGACCAAGATCTTTGTTATCGTAGGCATTCAACAGATTTTGAACAGTTGCTTCCGGAGCAAGTCCAAGAATATGCTGAACAAGTTCACCTGTAATGCCATCGCTACCGTCAGCCAGGCTACTTAATTGGTCGAGTAAGCTGATACTGTCACGAAAGCTGCCATCACCATGTGCGACGATGAGTTCTAGCGCTGCATCGCTAATTTTCATCTTTTCTTCTGTAGCAATATGCTTTAGGTGTTCAGTTGCATCATGCGCGGTGATGGCATGAAGCCCAAATCGTTGAGTACGGCTAACGATTGTTACTGGCAATTTGTCAATATCTGTCGTTGCAAGTATAAACACGACATGCTCTGGTGGCTCCTCGAGAGTTTTTAGCAGAGCGTTAAAAGCTGCTTTTGAAAGCATGTGGACTTCATCGATAATGTAGATTTTTTTATTTGCAGAAACTGGTGCTATTTGCACCTTGTCTCGAAGGTCACGGACGTCTTCAATACTATTGTTGCTTGCAGCATCAATTTCGATAATATCTAAATGGGTATGTTCTTCATCATAGGGCAGTCCATTGATTTCGTGAGCGAGGATACGTGCAATAGACGTTTTACCAATTCCTCTTGGACCAGTGAGTAGATATGCATGAGATATCCTTCCCTGCTTTAGTGAACGAGAAAGAATATCCGTGACGTGTTTTTGACCAACAACTTCATCAAGTGTTTTAGAGCGATACTTGCGATATAGCGCCTTAGACATGTTTATTTCCCTTGCTCATACTTGCAATTATACACGCGATGGTGTGCTTAGATTGCCGTGATTTTTACGTTTTTTGTTTTCACCTCATGTGAATAATATGAATATAGCGCTTTAGCTTTCATTTGTCGATAATCTTGCTCCTACGTCTACAAATCTTGATTTATAAAGGTAGGAACTAAACTGTCCATCCAGGCATGTCTCGCCAAGATAGACGCCAACTCTTAGTACGACTATAAACTAAGGAATCTTCACTTGATGATGAGTATTGAATTACTATCCTTAAGGTGCATACATGTTGAATGACGCCGCATCTTCAGATGGAATTGTAATTGACACTATAAAAAAGTTACAGAGTTAATTAAAGCGCGGCTTCGACAGCAGCCCAAGTCGCATCTGGGTTGTCTTGAGGGACAATAATAGTTACTTGTCCACCGATACTAATGTGGAAGTACGTGACGCTAGCAAGAAGAATTCGGTATTCCTTGCCGTTAGCTTCAACGTAGTAAGCACCATCATGTTGAACAAGGGTTCCAATAATCTGCTTGCGTTCGACTGGGCCAATTTGTTTATAGACAAATCCACCGTCCTCAACGATAGTTAGCTTCATAATGTCGCCTTCGACTAGCTTAGATTTGCTGGCGTAGTTAGCAGGGACCGGATAATTCTTTCCATCAGGTCCAAGCATAATTTGGCCGTCAAAAACACCTTCGACAACTTTACCGCTAACATCTTCCTGACTGGAGCGTGGTGTGATAGTTGTGCCATCATCACCAATAATACTAATAAGCAGTTCTTTTGCTGCTGCAAGGTTGGTTTCGGCTTCTTGAATGAGTGACTTAAGTCGTTTGACTTGTTTTTCGGGTAAATCAGACATGGTAACTCGCAATTTCCTTTTGTCTATTTTTGTAGTGATATTACCTCTATATATACCAGTCACATTGTTGTTTGTCAATTATTGAACTCTTTTTCCACACGATTTCCAGTAGTAGCGACAAAAGCGTTGTTAATTTTGTACTTGCAACTAAAATACCGCCCTGATATAGAGCGGTAAATAGGAAGCAACTAACTGTGGTCACATAGTATTCAGGTTAAAATTAGCTAAGTTCGACAGTTGCGCCAGCTTCTTCAAGAGCTTTTTTAGCAGCTTCTGCGTCGTCTTTGCTAACTTTTTCTTTGATTGCTGATGGAACACCGTCAACAAGTGCTTTTGCTTCACCAAGACCAAGGCCAGTCAATTCTTTGACAGCTTTGATAACGGCAACTTTAGATGCACCAGCATCTTTAAGTGTTACGGTGAATTCAGACTTTTCGTCTTCTGCGTCTGCAGATGCAGCAGCAGGACCGGCAACAGCAACAGCTGCAGCAGCTGGCTCAATACCGTATTCGTCTTTTAGGATATTTTTAAGGTCGTTAACCTCAAGTACAGTAAGCTTTGTTAGCTCTTCTGCGATTTTTTTAATGTCAGCCATGATAGCTCCTTATTATACAAAATGTAATTATTAGTTGGTTGCTTTGGCACTCACACCATCAAGGAGGGCGTGAAGATTACCAGACAATGCGTTTGTAATATCGTGAACTGGTGAAAGAAGTTGAGCCACCACTTCTGCGATAAGTTGATCTTTACTAGGTAGCCCAGCAAGTGATTTAACTTCATCAGCAGAAAGAGTTGCGCCAACGCCTGAAAATGCACCAACAAACTGTAGTGCTGGATGTGTTTTTGCAAACGCATCCAATACTTGTGCTGGAGCAACTTCATCGTCGCTGCTAATTGCGTAGAGTAACTGACCTGTTAATGCTGAAGTGTCAGTGTTTTTGTATACATCGTTAGATGCTAACGCAACACGGACAAGTCGGTTTTTAACAACTTTAATTGTTACACCACATGCGCGAGCCGCACGGCGAAGTTCTTGAATTTCAGTTACGCTGAGGCCTTGATACTGTGCGAACACAGTCATCTTAGCACTCTGTAAACTGTCGCTTATCTCAGCAACCAAAGTTTTCTTTTTATCGCGAGTAATTGCCATAAAAGTCCTTTCTTTGATTGATATACTATGTAACCACGTTGTTAATGTACTAAAATTCGAGAATTAAAAAAGTCTTTGATTCTCGCACTACCAAAGACTTGTCGCAAAATGTTTGTTTACATCCTCGGTAGCTTTATTAAGTGATTTCTCGCTGCTACTGTCTTTGGTAATGTCTAACACGAATTATATCAAAAAAGTCGTCAAAATGTCAACAGTGGCCATTATCCATGTCTCAGTGTCATCAAGAATTACTTAGATAAGCTATTCAAGTACCTATTCATCTGATAAGTATTGAATATTATATAAAAAAATGCTATAATATATTTAATATGACTGGACATGATAGACAGCCATTTAACGACAAAATTCCGACGTTTCCTACTCACCCTTTATACGGTGATATTATTGGGGATATTCTAGAGATAGACGAGCTTCGCGCAAACGCATATCAACAAGCAAATACGCTCCGCGTTAATGTAGACAAGCTCCTTACGGCAACTCAAATAGCCAAACTTCAACATGAAATTATATCCGAGCTGAGCACAATGGATACCATTCAAGGCCGATTTGCATGTATGTTAGATCCTCGATTTGTTTCATATATCAATTCGGTAGACCTAGGACGTGTTGCATACGATAAGCCACTTAGCGAGTTTCAAAAGTTTGAAGCTGAATGTGGTGATCTGATTAATACTCTTGATAGTGTTGATAGTCCGGTTGCACGATTCACAAGTAGCGATCCTAAATGCAATTTATCCTGTAGAACAAGCCTTGAACTCGATAGTAAAGGTAATCGGGTCGCTGTTGTTACTCGCAATCGACGGCTAGCTGAAGTGTATGATCCAGTATATGATCGGACTCTTAAAATTCGTAAGAGAATGACATTTTTACTCACAACTCCCGAACAGTATGGAAGGATTGTTGTTGAGCAACATGACCCTATGCAAAGAGTCGTGTATGAGCTTGATAACGAATTACTGCAAATAGGGCTCCACGAACCTAGTCCAACTATCATACCGATCAGCACTGTATATATTGGGTATGTCGACCATATGGATAAACCGAAGTAAGCCTTCCTTTACGATACGACATCTAATCGGTACACTGGGAGGATGATAGCTTTAGTTGTTGCGTATTCACACGGTCGCGTCATAGGTAAGTCGCAGGATATACCGTGGCATATGCCAGCGGATTTGAAACATTTTAAGCAACTTACAATTCACAAAACTGTCGTCATGGGTCGCACGACTGCTGATTCTATTTTAAATCGTCTAGGCCATGGACTTTCTGACCGACTAAATATCGTTGTCACTCGTGATGAGTCTTATGCACCGGATGGTATGAGTGTTGCACATACGCTAAACGAGGCGCTCAGTACTGATACTAACTCTGAAATAATGATCATTGGAGGTGCGCAAATATACGCCCAGACTATTGAACAGGCAGATAGACTTTATGTAACTCAAATTGATGCAGAAATTGAAGGAGATACGTTATTCCCTCTCATTAACCTTGATGAGTGGCAGGAAACGAATCGTGAATCGCATCCAAAAGATGAACATAACCCGTACAACTATGATTTTGTGATTTTTGACCGGATTTCGTAATGTACAGCTCAGTCGTACCTGCAGTTCTCTCGAAATATGGTCTAAATTATAAGACTATTAAAAATGTCCAAAAAGGCTACCGAAATGAATCATATCCAATTATTTTGAATGATGAGAAAACTATAAACCTTATCTTCTATAAACGAGAGCCAAATATCATTGACCGTATGACACGTGCAGACAAAATTTCAGGGTATTTATCAAATAAAGGATTTCCAGTTCGAGCGCGTTATAGCCCAAAAACCTTACAACTCAAGTCTCGTCAGATGGTAACATATGCAGCGCTTTATAATTATCTTCCTGGAGCTACGATACCTTGGGAGGGATATACAAAAAAGCATATTAAGCTACTCGGGCTTGCTATGAGCGATATGCATGCCGTGCTTGAGAGTATGTCAGTAAGTTGGCCTGAAGATCACACTATTGTCGCGGAACTTCTTGAGATTTTGACACGTATGGAAACGTACTTTAATGATGCAAGTGTTACAAGAGCACTTGAGGAAAAATTACACGTCTCAATACAAAATGACTATCTAACAAAATTACGAACCTTAATATTATTAATGAAGGATAGTCCTGATCAGCGGCCACTTCATATGGATATGGTACGCGGCAATGTTCTTTTTTCTGAGAATGCTCAAGGTGGTTATTGGAAGATTGATGAGATCAGCCTAGCCGGTGTCATTGATTTTGAAAAAGCGTCATACGGTCATCCCATTTTTGATATTGCACGTACCTTAGCGTTTCTATTTGTTGACTGTCCAGTTAAAAGTGAACTTAAAATTCGACGCTATTTTTTATCATCTGGGTATACAAAACGCGGTAAATCAGCGTTCAACTATAAAGCCATGTTTAGTGGAATTTCTCATGGGCAAATTCTAGATGGTCTTATTGGTTTTTTTCTACTACACGATTTTTATAAGTTTTTAAGACATACACCTTACGAATCACTTGAATCGAATGAGCATTACATGCGGACACGTAATATACTCATTCGCGACACTATGGTACGATATAGTAAAGCACAATGAATGGGGAATTTCATGGGAGATTGGAAAAAACGGCTCATTTCGCAGAGTGATTTAATGACGCTCTCCGAACAATTAAAAGCAAAAGACAAAAAAATTGTCTTTACTGCTGGCTCATGGGATCTTATCCATGCAGGACAATGCCGCTACTTGGAAAAAGCACGTGAGCTCGGCGATATTCTTGTTGTCGGTGTGAGTAGCAACCATGCGATTAGTAAGGTCAAAGGTCCGAATAAGCCGATACTCGACGAAAAAATTCGTGCCGAAATGCTAACGTATCTTCGCTTTGTTGACTTTGTCACTATTCTTCCTGAGCCAAGCTGTCAGCCATCACTCGGACTACTCCGTCCTGACGTTTTTGTTACTGTGAAAGAAGATTGGACCGAAAACTACAAGCAGTCACGCGAATATAAGACTGTCGATAAATACGGCGGCGAGGTTGTCGTTGTTGATCGTCAATCTACGAGTATTTCTACGACTCAGATCTTGCAGCGTGCAATTGGTGGTCACCTCAGCGATATTCTAAAAGACTTCATGCAGTACCGTAAAGAACCTCTTAAAGAGAAGTAGATGACCGAACTCAACGATAAAGACAAACAGATAATGTACCGTGATGCACGTGTCACTGGGACATATGACGAAATTTGGCAGTCAGTCGGCAAATGTGTATTTTGTGATTTAAATGAAAAGTACATTTTTTACGAAGAAAATGGTGTCGTTATGACGGTCGCCCTTTTTGCATATATTGATGGACATTTTATGATCATCCCACGTCGACATATTCGATCCGTAAAAGACCTGACGCCAAGTGAATGGGAGACGATGCGAAAGTTTATGTATATTGCTAAAAAGATGATCCGGGAAGTTCATGGGATCAAGGGTATGCAGATTGTTCAAAAAGATGGTGCAACTGCACAGAGTACAGTTGAACATATTCATTTCCACTGCATACCGTTTGATCAGCCAGATCTTAATACATGGCACTATCGACAGCTTGAGAATACGCCAATTGAAAATGCGGAGGCATATCAGTCTCAGCACGATAAAATTGCAAAACTAAGTAAACGGTTCGCTGACAAATATCAAGATGAAGAATAAATACGAAATTGTAAAAAAGGAGATACACCAGCTTGATGCAATTTTTATTGCTGCACCTCGCTTTATGTCGGTGGCTCGATTTAGTCAGTTGGTGAAGCGATATTTACCAAAAGGCAATATTATTCTTGGAATATCTCTAGAAAGATATGTGGTTGGATTTGAAAATCAACCACAATTTGAAATGCTCAGACGGTCTGATATACAGACCATAGTAGACAAAGTCGCATACTCAAACTCAACACATAAAATTTTTATATTGCATTATGCTCAGAGCGAACTAAGTGATATTTTAGAGCACTCACATGTAAAGAGAGTACTGCTTATAAATGGCTCTTGGAAGTACGCATTTCATAATTCAGATGCATATAAGATCCTTAAAGACCAAGATATTAACTTTAAATTTATTTCACCTTTCAGCGATGAACAAGAAGCACGTGCATATGAGAATGAACATACACCTATCATAGCACTGCCCGATCCAGGCCTGCAGCTTACAGAATCTGAAATGGTTGCCTGCGCTGATTCAGTGGCAACTCAGTCTTTTGATAATAGCTTTCAAACTGGGGTTTCGCTCGGTCGACGAAAAAACGATAAGTATGAATTTGTAACAACTGCGTTTAATAAAGTCATACCTTATCAAACGTATGCCCTTCATCATGGTAATAGTCGTGAAAAAAATCTTTCTCAGCCACACGATTTAAATCATTACGATACAATCCACGCTGAGATGCAGCTTCTAACTATTGCACTTGCAGATCAGATTGATATTAGTGAAACGACTCTCTTCCTCAATCTTCTTCCCTGCCCAAATTGTGCACGTACGCTTAGTGAAACATCCATAACTGAATTTGTATATCGCCATGACCACTCTGATGGCTATGCTGTATATTTGCTGCGTGAAAGTGGTAAGGTTGTTCGACGTATCGTAGATAATGGGCATACGCTATAATGAGTAGTATGGCACATCCCGAGTATCAATACCTTGAACTGCTTGCGAAGATTCTTAAAGATGGTAAATCTAAACCATCACGCGGGATACATCCGCTAAAAACTATTTTTGGCTATCAGCTTCATTTTGATATGCGGCATGGTTTCCCATTATTGACAACAAAAAAAATGCCGTTTAAAATCCTTACCCATGAATTATTGTGGTTTGTATCGGGTGAATCAAATATCAAATATTTGCAGGATAATAAAATCCACTATTGGGATGATTTTGCTGATAAGGATTTAAACCTGGGACCAGTGTATGGAGTTCAGTGGCGCCACTGGAAAGATCCTCGGGGTGGTGAGATTGATCAGCTTGCATGGGCAATCGACCAAATTAAGAATAACCCAGATTCAAAAGCAATTATTGTGAGTGCGTGGAACCCTGCTGATCTCGAAGAGATGCGTCTGCCACCGTGCCATACAATGTTTCAGTTTGATGTTACTAAAGGTAAACTCCGTATGCATCTTTACCAACGTTCATCTGATGTTTTTCTTGGTCTACCATTTAATATTGCTCAGTATGCAATGCTGCTACATATGGTTGCACATATAACTGGTTTGGAGGCTCGTGAACTAGTCGTCTCTATCGGAAATGCTCACTTATATACAAACCAATTAGATCAGGCTAAAGAAGAAATACCACGGACGCCGTATAAGCTTCCTAAATTAAAAATTATCGGTAATCCCACATCGATTGATGATTTTACAATGGATAATTTTGTCCTAGAAGACTACAAATCCCATCCACATATAAAAGCTGATCTTGTTATTTTATAACAAGTGATTCATATAGGTGCGCATGATCACTCGCCATACGATCACTTGTAAACCTCTTCTCGAATGAGATGCGACAATCTTTTCGGTTGAGATTATCAATATCCTGGAGTGTTTCTGATATAGCTGCAACGGCATCGCTATCATTAATATATGGTATGACATATCCAGTAGCACCGTTATCTATAATCTCATGTGTTGCTCCACGGTCTAGTCCTATGACTGGCGTGCCACAAGCAAGCGCTTCAATTGTCACCATGCCAAATGGCTCGTCGAATATAGAAGGTACAAGGAGCGCTCTTGCATTTCCAAGAAATTGTCTTTTCTCGCTATCTGACTTAATGTGGCCAATATATTCGATTTCATGACCTAGAAATGGCTCGACGTGAGTACTCCAGTATGTATCTTTACTGTGTTCAGCATAGTGTTTGCCGGCAATTTTTAAAATTAATGGTATATCTGCAGTTTTATTAAAATGTTGCACTGCTTTAATAGCGATATGTACGCCCTTTGGCTCAATGATACGCCCTAGATATGCAATGTAATTATTTGACGGGACATCTATGGGCGTAAAAGTATCTTTGTCTAACCCGTGGTATATGTTTGCTACCCAATTCGTGTCGGTCGGCATGCCGCTACGCTGTGAATTTGAAAGTGATATCCATGAAAGATCTTTATATTTTGGAAACACATTTTTATATTTAACCAAAAAGTTAAATGGATC
>JBDSSF010000005.1 GCA_039928925.1 Candidatus Saccharimonadales bacterium
GCTTCCTTACGAGTGACAGGACGTAGCTTACGCATGCGAGGATCAGTATGCTCTTCATTATCAAAATTCTTGTCATAAACAAAAGATGCTTCATTAACAATCACACCAGTAGTCATGCCTAGAAAGCCATATAACTCACCCATCCAGCTAGCATCACGCTGTGCAAGATAGTCATTGACTGTTACGACATGAACACCTTTGCCTTCAAGCGCATTCAGATACGTTGGCAAGGTTGCGACAAGTGTCTTACCTTCACCTGTTTTCATTTCAGCAACGTTACCCTCATGGAGCGCCATTCCGCCTATAAGTTGAACGTCGAAGTGACGCATTCCAAGGACACGGTCACTTGATTCACGTACTAATGCGAATGCGTCAGATAGAAGCGAGTCAACAGTCTCGCCTTTTTCAAGTCTTTTCTTAAGTACATCAGTTTGCTGCCGTAACTCAGTTTTTGTGAGCTTTTTATAAGTGTCGGCAAGGTCATTAATAGCACCAACTTTTTTTTGTAATGCCTTGAGAATCCGAACTTGCGGATCACCGAACACTTTTGTTAACGCTGATTGTCTACTAATCATAAGGAACCCCTCGCTGTCTGAAAATTCTGTAAAATACTACGTATTAGTATACGCTGTTTTCATCAGATAGAAAAGGGATAAACACCACTACATTTCACGCGCATAGCTGCGTTTAAAGCGACTTAGAACGCCACGACGGCCAACGTGTGGAATTGTAGCTTCTTTATACTTGTGTAGCTGTGCGACAATTTTTGCCTCTGCTATATCAACAGCTGCAAGTACATTAACTGTTGAGTCTTTCGCTGTTAGCATCTTATCGGGGACATGCATAATAATCTCAGCTTCGTACTTGTTTCCATGTGCCTTATTAACTTCGCGTAGCTTAACCTCAGCCGTCACGCTTTTGCGTGCATGACGCGGAAGATAGCGATCGAGCCGTCCAATCTTTCTGGTGACGTATTTTTTTGTCGTATCGTCAAGTTCAAATTTGACCCCAGTAATATCAATTGCTTTAATCATGCTACCCTCCTTTTTTATTAGGTTTGGTAACTCTATTATAGCACTTATGGATTAAATAATCTCTCTCCCGCCCATATACGGACGTAGTACTTCTGGGATAATCACGTCACCATTATTCGTTTGAAAATTCTCGAGAATACCGATAAGTGGGCGTTCTGAAAAGACAGTTGCGTCATTTGTATGCGCCAACTCAACCTCACCTGTAGCGCGACGAACACGAGTTTTCATAGGACGGGTCTGATAATCAGTAATGTAATCTGCTGTATGCGTTTCACGATATCTAGCCTGCGCTGGTAGCCATACCTCAATATCAACACCTTTGGCATTTGGCCTTCCAATATCAGCCGTACATTTCTCTAAAACTTGATATGGGAGTTTTAATTGCTGCATGAGGTATTCCTGAATCGCTACCATGAATAAATGTTCTTGAAGTGAAGTTTCTTTTGTTGAAAAACTTTCCATTTCAAGCTTATTGAACTGATGAAGACGAAAGATACCTTCTGCATCCTTACCATACGTACCCGCTTCACGTCGGAATGCCGTTGTATAGCCTACCATACGAATCGGAAAATCAGCTTCAAGTAAAATTTCATTCATATACATTGGAGATAAGGTATGCTCTGCGCTTGCATTTAGCCATAGGTCTTCATCTTCAATTTTATAAGTTTGCTCTTCTTTGTTTAAGCGCCCAGTTGCTTGAAATACTTCCGTGCGAGCAACGGCTGGTGGTAACACAGGTATAAACGGTTTACTGCTAACATCTAATTTGTTTTCATGAATAATACTTTGTAGTACTTCTTCATTACCTAGTACATCCATACCGTACTGCCATAGTGCAAACTCTAAGCGAACTAGATCACCCTTTAAATAAGCGAATCGAGCGCCGGCAATTTTTGCCGCTCGTTCTTTATCAATCCAATCTTTAGCACTTGCAATTTCCCAGTGATTTTTAGGTGAAAAATCAAAAGTTGGCTTGTTGCCGCTATTTTTAATGACAACATTTTCTTCTTCAGTTGCTCCAACAGGAACAGTATCAAGAGCCATGTTTGGTAATTTTTTAAACTCATCAATAAAAGCTTCTTCTGCAATTTTAAGATTTTCTTCAAGATCTGCAAGTTGTAGCTTTAGATCTTTACCCTCTTCAACTAACTGGTCGGATGGCTTACCACCTGTCATTGCACTCGAAATATCATTACGTCTCGTTCGTAATTCGTCAATCTTTTGACCAAGTGTACGACGCGTATCATCCATACTTAATATAGATTTCACATCAATTACGTACCCTTTGTTCTTGGCGTTTTTTTCTACTTTTTCAGCATTATCTCGGACGAAACGAATATCTAACATGAACACTATTATAGCGCCCTCTTTGATAAAGGGCTAGAGTTTGGCTCTATCCAAGCAAACAGCACACATTGTATCTTCTTCTAGCTCGTTAATGCTCGTGACGACGGTCGTATTTTCGCTTATGCCGTGGCTGCCATCCTCTGTGACTGGATTCATGGCGGTGAGGCTCACGACGGGTGGTCCCTAGCTGTGCCATAAAACTAGACCCTAAATGAGTATCTAGTTTTGCGAGCCCCATAAGACTGCGTCGTTTCTCGGAACTAAGTTCTTCAAGTGAAATTGCACCGTCTGCTATCGCATTGACCTGTTGTTGAAGTTGTCGAAGTGATATCGATGGAATCCGTTTGGTATGATATCGACTAAGATTACGACGCTCTCGCTCAAGCTGCTCTTGCAGCCATGCAGCGAGTGCCTCGATAAATAGTCTTCGATTTTCAGGTGTCTTATCGCGAAGTGGCTCACCACTTCCCTCAAGAACCTGACTACCGAATCTTACCAATTGTCGAACTGAAAGATTACCCGATCTTGGATCATAATATGGTTTACCGCGTCTTGGTGCAAAAAGATGTGGTGCTAAATCAATTAACCATTCAGTGCTCACAGCTGTAATACCTTGAACCAGATGAAGAGTTTCAAGGTCTCCGCTATGAGTTGGTACCTGCAAATCGAAAGGAGTACCCGTAACAAGCTTCGGGTTACGCACGACAGTACTGCTTGATAGCTCTCTATGAACCTTACTTGAAATATGCACGGCATCACCATGTTCATCAATTAGCCACAATTGATCAATCTGACCTGCAACTATACAACGAAATAACTGCTCCTGCTCATCTAATGTCACGGCAGTTAGCTCGTCCCTTCCCAAGCCCAGATCATAGTCAAGTCTTTCCATCACCTCTTTTGCCTTGTGTACATTCTTACTTATTATTCCTATTTCTTCAAACAATTCAGGGTCAATATCTGGGAGTGAAAGATACACATCATATTGTGCCAAAAGATCCGATTTGATTTGCTTCGTATATTTGTGCCAACCAGTATAACGAGGCCCGCCTTTCACAATTCCGCCAACTTCCTGGATACCAATAATAGCTGCGAGTTTGGATTGAACGGCTTTACTATACTTTTGCGCCTCAACGATCATTCGACCGTAGTTTGATTCAACCGGAAATTGCTCCATTTGATGGCCAATATTGGTTACATCACCCGTTTTTGTTAACGCACCAAGTGCAATTAACGTGCTTTTTGCCATGGCGATTGCCTTGTGACTGGGATCATGGTAAAAATCAAGGAGTTCAATATCTATACCCACATTTGCAAGTCGCAGTGTTAAGCGATCAATATGCTTGCGCAGTATTTCAGGAGTTGCGTACTCTTGTCGCTCCTCTAATGGAAGACACGGCATTGTATCATAGGGTGCAAGAATATATTCGCCTGGCTTCGTACGCCCAGCTCGACCTGCTCGTTGAAGACAGTCTGCCTGTGACGTCTGTGCTATAAATAGTCCTTCAACACCATTTCTAACTTCACTCTGTCTCGCTAGCCCTGAATCAATTACGACGTCTACATCATCAATCGTCACACTTGTTTGAGCAATGTTTGTTGCTAGAATAATTTTACCGTTTGGATAACTGGAAAATGCGTCCTGCTGAGCCGTTGCTTCAAGCTGCGAGTGAAGTGGAATTACAGGTACACCAAGCTCGGTCGCTTTTACCATCACTGCATCACTAACATTTTGAATCTCTGACTTACCAGGCAAAAATACTAACATATTACTTTTCATTGTAGTAAGTTTGTTTAGAATTTCATTTATAACATCTGTACCCCGCCTCTTCGTTACAGCGTGTGTCCGTCCTGGAACAACAATAACTGCTTCAGTAGAAAAATATGTAGCAAGTGTACTAGTCTCAATCGTAGCACTCATAATAACTACTTTAAAACGTGGTTCTTCTTGGCAGCGTTTCTTTGCCCACGCGACAAGAACTTCCATATTTTCATTCCATTCATGTACCTCATCAAGTACAAGGACTTGACGCTCACTAATACCCGCACCTGTTATTTCGCGAACTAGCTGAAGTCCGTCAGTGCAGTAAAGAATCTGGGTTTCCGAACTATCATCGCGCTCATGAGCAGTGCGATACCCAACAATCTGGTCGCTGTTCCTTCCAGTGCGTACAGCCAGCTCTTCTCTTACTCGATGACTTAAATTGCGTGCAGCTAAAATGCGTGGCTGCGTAACAATTACTTTTTGATATCCATGCTCGGCTAAATATTGAGGAACCTGAGTACTTTTACCGGCTCCTGTTTCGGCAGTAATGATCGTCACTTGGTTATTGTCGACGGCATCTAAGATGTTTTCACGAAAACCGTAAATTGGTAATTGTGGAATTATATCATTATTCATAAATTAACGACCTCCACCACCGCCGCCGCCACCGCCACCGCCCGAAAATCCACCACCGCCAAATCCACTCGAATTCGAGCTTGATGGAGAACTAAAATTTGTTGCTGTTGTAGTAAACCCGCTAATACTAGATGCAAAAACTGCCGCATTAAATGCTGATGATCCACTATACCAATCAGGTTGTGAATTCATTTGGTCATACCTTACCGAAAGCTCCTTCACCCATTGTTTTTCCTGCCCAAATAAGACGGCATAAGGCAGTACTCGTTCATATAACTTAACGACCTGAGCATTGTCATTGAGATCTACTGGAACTTTCTCTGAACCCTGTGGACTTTGTAGCACTCGCATCCTATCAGCCTCGGCAAGCTTTATATACATTTCAAGTCCCTTTAAATAGTCATACACTTCGCGACCTTTGTCAGTTAGCGGATGTATGTTTGCCTTAACAATACTTGCAAGGCCGACAGCGATAAATCCAAGTATTATTGAGAGAACAGGCGCAAAATCGGTACTTTGATTTAAGCCAACAAAACCAATCAAGAGAAAAATGATTGCAACATAGAAACTAATCGTAAGTATTCGTGTCGGCTTTGCGTAATCTTGCCTATAGCCTAGTGAAATCGCAGACTTACTGACTATCTTCACTGACTTTTGTAACTTTTGACCGGTTGTAACATCACTTTTCTTAAATGTATATTTTTGACCAGTATTAAGCGAGCCAAATAAATCAGTTAGTATTTCAGTTTCGATATCAGTTAAGCCGGCGCTATTTAGTAGTTCGATCGAATACTCTGATGATTTACCAAAAAATCCATCAACCTGTGATTCAATTAGCCGAATGTTATGCCTCACCGTTAGGTCAATGATTTGAGACGTCACAGCCCTAGGTATAGCGGCATATAATTCACCTGCCATTAATACAGAGATGTCTTTGGGAGGAAGATACTGGGGAATAATCGTTCCTCTTCCTTTAGCATTGCGGCCGAATTTTATCCATATAACAATTGAAACGATAATTATGATACTAAAAATAGCCAATGGTATGTAGGAGACACTATCTAGAATTGACCACGGACGATTTGTAAATGTTCCCGCATGAAACTTAAGTACCATCGTAACGTTTTCATTCGCCCTGATACTACCATTCGATGAAAAGTTTACACCTGTATCATTTTTATCAGCTATACATTCTTGATTCGAATTCTGAATACCCTCAAGACACCTTACATCCCCGCTGAAAGCCGAATTGGATGAATCATCAAAATGGACTGTCGCTGTTACCTTATTAAATACTTGACTCCAGCCAGTTCCATTTGTATCCCAATAAAACTCTTGATGGTCGCCGAAATCTTTTATTACATCGCGCAGTGTATAGGTTAATTGGTATACTTGAGTCCCTCTCAAGTAGTTATCACCGCCAGTTGCGATGACCACATTGCCATTTTCAGTTGTCTGACTATACACCGGCTCAGGTTGACCGTTGCGTAATAATGAGTCCAAATGAAATGAAACTGTATGCCCGTCATATACACTGGGGATTGCTCTGTTAATGCCTTTATTTTGATCAAAATTTGGAAACTCCGCGGTCAACGTTTCAACCACTTTAAGATTTGAGCGCCCTTCACTGTCCTTTGTCAGATAGTAGTCCGCATTAAAATTACTGAAAGAGAAATCATCCACGCTGGCATGTGCATTGTTCAGTGGCAGTAAGACTGAAATAATGGAAAGTACGCCTGCAATTAAAATAGTCCCTACTCTTTTCATATCTTTACTATACTTTAGCAGTACCAAAATAAACATATCCACTTTAATTTTATATTTGCAAGTTATTAAATTATATGTATTCACAGTTGACTTTATGTACTTTTTATGCTTAAATGTATTCATAAATATCACTCGCTCAAAATAAGCGAAAGGAAAAATAAAAAATGCGCCGCACATCAGAATCATATGTACCACAGGAAGTAACTAGCGAAGTTGCAGATGTTGCCGATAGCTCTTATGAGCAAGATGACAACCGTGAAGTCTCACCCACTGCTGCTCGATTAAAACGTGCTGCTGATCGTGTCGGATCATTCCTTGAAAAGCGCGTTGTTAATAAGGCACATGCTGAAGCAATAGCTGAAGATAGTGCACGCACTGAAGAATATCTTGAAAGCATAGAATCTACAGTTAATCTAACACCTGAAGATAGTATGGAAACAACAAGCATCGTACCTGAAGTAGACCGAAATGCAGAACGAAAAGAAGCTGTTAAAAATTTTTTTGGAAATATTGGCAATAAGAGTCTTTCATATCTTCGTCAAGCGGGTGAAATTACAGTTAGTGTTACCGTTAGTGCGGGAAATGTAGTCGGACGCGGTGTCAAAAGCGCCACAGATAGTGTAGCCCTAAATACGCTGTATGCTGCCGATCGGGTTAAGAGTACCATCACAAGTGCAGCCGAAACTGCATCGCTTAATGCCCTTTACGGTGCCGATCGAATCAAAGATTTTGCTCAAACAAGTCGTGATGCACTTACAGATAAAGTTGATTCGGCTGCTAACTTTGTTACCGATAAAGTGGACTCTATTTATAACACAGTCGCTGATAAAAAAGATGCTACTATAAACTTTGTACGTGATAAATATGATGCTGCAGTTGCACGTAAAAATGCACGTGTTGCACGTTTACAAGAAGCCCGCGCATTTGAATCAGCACAACTAGAGACAATACGTGCAGAAAACCAAGCTCGTGCGGATGCTGACCGAGAAGCTCGCATCGCTGAACTTGCTGAAAAAGCGGAAGCACAGCGACAATCTACTATCGAAAAAGCGATCCTCTCTCGTGAGCGTAAGCAAGCTCGACGTGAAAAAGTCGCTTCAATACAAAACAAAGCAGGTGAACTATGGCAGACTGCCAATACAAAGCGACGTGCTATTGGCTCAAAAGCGCTAAGTTTTGTGGCTCGTACCCGAGCAACCGTCAATGCCGCCACTGCTGCTGCCTCATCAACATGGAAACAACACGCACAACAAGAGCAATTGTAATATAATAAACATTAACACTATTCATAGATAAGGAACATTAAACGATGAACCAATATTTTATTACCGCAGATACACTTGATTCGCTTGGTATTGATCTTACCGGCCAGGATAAGGACGCCCTTCTCACCCATCTAAACGAAACTTTGCAAGAACGTGTTGGAGCGGAAATTACCGATTCTCTAAATGATGAACAGCTAAAAACTTTGCTTGATAAGCAGGAGAATGCATCTGAAGAAGAACTTGGTACATGGCTTGAACAGACAATACCCGATTTCAAACAACTTGTTCAAGATGAAATTGATATCCTTCTTGGCGAATTAGCAGAAAATAGTAACGGCATAAACGAAACAGCCTAGTAATTAAAAATACCGGACAAAAGTCCGGTATTTTTAATGAGCCTACTCAGATTTATCACACTATGATATCAGGATAAATTGCACGTGTCGTGTCGTCGACTTCATTTCGCAGCTGCGGGAATGGAACACCCTCGCGGGCAGTTACGCCTTCAAGTGACCAAAAAATACGCTCAGAAAAGCCAAGACCACAGGCTGGTGGCATAGCATATTCAAGTGCCTCGACATAATCGATATCCATCATCTGAGCTTCATCATCACCATTATCTCGTAACTTTTCCTGCTCGAGAAAACGATTATATTGGTCAATTGGGTCATTGAGCTCTGAGAACGCTTTGCACATTTCACTTCCACCAAAAACTAAGTTGAATTGCTCTGTAAGAGCTGAATTATTTGATTGGACTTTAGCGAGTGGCTGCATGAAAGTTGGCATATCCACTAAAAACGCAGGGCCACCAAGTGTTTTGCGATATTTTTTCCACAATTTATCAAGGCTACGTTGGCGATTATCTTGTTTTTCAACCTCAAGATTATTTTCTTTAAGTTTCGCTGCGATATCTTCAATAGATGAATCAAAGACGTCTATGTCGTACTGCTCTTTTAATACCTGTACGAAGCTAATCCTAGGAAAATGAATATTATCGTCGCCAAAATCTATAGTCTGGCCGTCAGCAAGAGTAAACTTGCGTGTTTTCCAGGTTGCATCTACGATTGAACGAATCATTCGTTCAGTCAAATCCATACCCTTTTCCCAATCAGCATATGCCCAGTACCATTCCATAGCAATATGCTCAGGAAGGTGTTCGTCACTGTAGTTTTCATTTCTAAAACGAGCGCCTATATCAAATACTCTTTCATAACCCGCAACTAACAATCTCTTGAGTGGTAGTTCATGGCTTATGCGAAGATAGAAATCTTGGTCAAGTGCATCCATGTGCGTAACGAATGGGCTAGCGTCTGCTCCTCCCGCCGTATTTTCGAGAACTGGAATATTAATTTCAAGAAAATCATTGTCAATAAAAAATTGGCGGGTCGCCTGCCAGAATTTTGATCGTCTCACAAAGCGATCACGTACTTCTAGATTAACATTCATATCAACATACCGTCGACGAAAACGCTCTTCTTTGTTTATAAGCTCAGTAGGCATTGGGCGAAGTGCCTTAGTGAGAAGTCTGAGTGTTTTAACATTAATTGATATCTCACCTGTTTGAGTGCGGATGATTAAGCCTGTCGCCTCAACAAAGTCACCAGTATCAAGAAGGGATAATTGTTCCAGTCCTAAAATACCCTGCTCGGTGTCGAGTTCTGAAATTTCGCCAGCTCGAAGAAATAACTGTATTTGACCACTAAAGTCTCTGACAACAATAAATGCCAGTTTACCAAATTTACGAATACTCTGAATACGCCCGGTGACTGTCGCAGTTTGACCCTCAAGCGTATCAAACTTATCAACTATATCACCTGCATTATGAGTTCGATGACTAGTTGCCGGATACGGATCAATACCGAGCTCTTTTAGTTCAGCCAGTTTACGTAAACGCTCATCTCTATAATCTTTTAGTGTTGCCATTACTTTATGCGTGCTCCTATTTCAATAAGTATATCAGAACAGAGATGAAATGGCATTTTATATGGGTTATCATTATATATAGACATGAAGCAGCAAATTCAAAAAAATATCAAGCGCATCACACGTGCTCCGATGGAACAGGTTCGTCGTCGTCAGGCAGAGCGAACAACTATAGCCATAGTCGGCCTTCACCTTCCTATTGCCTACCAAAACAAACTCGGTAACGAGCCAGATCTTCAAAGAACAATAGATTTTCTAAGTGTGCAGCCTGACGGTAATCACTACCTCGCTGATGTAGCTCGACTACCTTCCGGATTTGCCATGGCTCGAAGGGCGCTCCGTGCAATTACACATCAAGAAACGCAATTAATTGCTACTGCCGATGTTATTTCCATACATAGTGATAAGTCAGGTGTTTTGGGATACTTTTGGAAGCGTAGACTACGGAGAAGAATCGGAAAAGTAGCTACAAATTTAGTGCAATCAGCAGCTGAACTAGATTTAAAGACTATTCTGACGCTTGGTCAAATTGCTGACGTCATACCATTACCTGATGCAGTAACAAGTGTTGTCGTTGATCAAAGAGATACGTTCGATAAAATAGATGAAAGTAATATTGCTGCAATTATTATTGCAAGACGCTACGAGGAACTACTCAGAGAGCAGGAAGAAGAGAAACTTACCGTGCGTTACGACCCTTTCCAGGATGATGAGCAATAAATAGAAATATATCGCTCATTTAAAGCGATATATTATAAGCAAAGGATTAACTAGCTGATTGCAACAATTTTATATGTGATTGAAGCTTTTGGCGTTTTGATAGTAACATCGTCATCAACCTTTTTGCCCATCAGTGCTTCACCGATTGGCGACTCGTTACTAACCTTCCCCTCGATTGGATTAGCTTCGACGGGTCCGACTACACTATACTTAACCGTCTTCGTGCCAGTTTTTAGTTCAACTGTACTTCCAAGTGCAACAATTGATTTTTTACCAGCTTTGATAATATCAGCGTTGAGTAAGATATCTTCGATTTCAGCAATACGACTCTCTAAAAGTCCCTGCGCTTCACGAGCACTGTCGTACTCAGCATTTTCGCTTAGGTCACCAAAGTCACGAGCATCGGCAATTTTATCTGCAATGCCTCCTCGCTGAGCCTTTAGGCCAACTAACTCAAGTTCAAGTTCTTTTTTACCGTCCTCAGTTATTTGATATAGTTTTTTCATGTATTTGTTCCTTTAGTGTAATAAAAAACGCATAGTCGCGTTGTTAGTAATCATAAAATTGTTACCACAAACCCCCTGTAGGCTATCCTGTAGTTAGCTTATTCTATCAATCAGATCATCGCGTGTCAAGATGGTCGTTTCACCAGTAGAACGTAGCGTATATTCATATTCATGTGAGGAAATTAGCCTGTCACTAACCGTCACTCGATGCGGTAGACCTATGAGCTCGGCATCGGCAAATTTCATACCAGGTCGCTCATCACGGTCATCATAAAGCACTTCGATTCCTTTTTCAGTGAGTTCATCATAAAGCGCATCGGCATGACTCACAGCTTCGTCGCCACCAATCCGAACAAGGTATACCTTAAATGGTGCGACACTCTCTGGCCAGACAATACCCTTATCATCAGCAAATTTTTCAACCAGTACACCCATTACGCGCGTAATACCAATACCGTAAGATGCTAGATATATAGGCTGCTGCTTACCTTCAGCGTCGGTATAGTAGATTCCCATCTTTTCAGATTTTTCTGTACCGAATTTAAATATGTTTCCAACTTCAGCACTCTTGACTGGGCTCAGCGTTGTTTTATCGACACCCAGTTCAGTCGTGGCGTCATCCAGGACTTCCTCATTAACAGCAATCTTATGGTCATCACTTACATAGAGAATATCTTCACCTGCATCACAAATAGTTTGAAACTCATGACTGAACTTTGTAAACGCTCCCCCACTCGCAAATGTCACAAATGTACTATCGCCAATCCCTAATCGTTTATAAATTCTATCATACGCATCAATAACTGAGATATAGTATTCATCCATGTCTTTCTCGCTTGCATGTAGTGAATACATGTCCTTCATAACGAACTCACGACCACGCATGATCCCACTCTTTGCGCGAAGCTCATTACGTAATTTTGTCTGGAACTGATAAACACTTGTCGGTAGATCTTTATAGCTCTTAATGTATTGCTGCATCATTTCCATAATGGCCTCTTCATGACTCCATGCGAGACCCAACTCAGTATCATCCTGTAGCTTAGTCTTGAACCATACATCGACTGCTTCATCGCTCCAGCGACCAGTCCCCTCCCAAGTGGCCTTGTTCTGCAGATTTGTCATGATAAGTTCTTGGCCGCCAATATTATTCATTTCCTCGCGAACAATTTGTTTAATCTTTTCGAGTGTTCGTAGTCCAAGAGGAGTATATGCATATACTCCCGCCATAACCTTAAAGACGAATCCTGCACGAATTAATAACTGCGCATTTTTTGCAACTTCATCAGCAGGTGCTGTTTTGCTGGTTTTTGTAAATAATTTAGAAACTCTCATATTATCCTCCTAGTGTATGAGAAAGTAACGGATTTATAAAGAGGAAATAAAATGCGATACCATTTTTTAACATATGAAGTAGTATGCCTGCAGATATATTACCGGTAACTTCACGAAGACTGCATAGTACAAGACTGAGAATAAACACATCAATACTAACATTCCATTGAAAGTGGACCAATCCAAATAATGCGCTTGTCATAAGCATTGCTACCCATGTCGGTACCGCTCGTTTGAGTTTTCCATATAGATAACCGCGGAATAAAATCTCTTCAGCGATTGGAGCAATAACTACTAATGCCAAAAAGGCCAGAATAAATTCATACTGTTCTGATAAGCCTTTGAAAATAATATCCTGGGCTTCATTAAGATTGAGAGCAGGGATAAACTGTGCGAGGAGAACCATGACAACAGCTGAAGCGATGAAGTAAATAACAAATCCAGCCGGTGCAAGCAAAATATCCTTCCAACTTGGAAGTCGCGTAAGGCCGATAAGTACACGACTTACAGTCTGCTTTTTTAGCAAAACTGGCAGTCCAATAACAAACATGAGCGTTAATGCATATACGACAATAGAGATGACGAGTCCGTAGACAGCTTGGTTCACAAGACCAAGCGGAATACCAAGTTTTGCTATGCTAATCGCAAGAACACTAGTGATAACAACGGAGACTACATAGCCAGTCAATACCCATGCCGGCACAAAAAAAAGCTGTACCCAATCATAGGGACGTTCTCCAGAAAGTTTATTTAAAGAGTTTTGTAACATCTAACACCGTTATGAAGACGACTAGCGCCATTAATACCATAAAGCCAACACCCTGGATCTTTTCTTCGCGCTCTTTAGTAAGTGGCTTTTTTAGAAGACGGAATATAACCATAACAAACCAACGACCACCATCAAGTGCGGGAATAGGTAGTACGTTCATGACTGCAAGCGTTAGCGAAATGATAGCCGTAAGAAAAACCAGCTGGGTCGGACCTGCAGCGCTAGCAGCTGGGAAAATAGTTCCTAATATTCCAATAGGGCCAGCCACACTGTCACCTGCCGTCTTAAGATCCTGTTTTGCTTCGTCTCGATTTGTTTGGTCCGTGCTAAATTGAAGTACTATCCCTTTTGCAGTATTTGCAACTAAATCCCCTAGCCCCTGAAGTGTAACGATAGTAAATTGACCAGTTGTGACAATTCCCACAATTGGAGCCGACCACGATGCTCGAATTTGTTCACGTTGATAAGGACCTACTCCTAGAAAGCCTTGGCCATTCTCATTGGATGAGCGGAGCGATACCTGCGTACTATACTCAATGCCGTGACGCGAATAAATAATTTCAACAGTCTTACCCTTATTAAGCTTCGTACTATCGACTAAGTCACTTGCTGTGTTTACAGGCTCACCTGCAAAACGAATAATTTGGTCCCCCGTCTGTATTCCTGCCTTTTGAGCAGGTGAATCTTTCGAGACAGTGCTTGCTTCGACAGGTTGCTTAATGATTGTCGAATCGCTAGCTAGGGAGAACTGATTTGGAAGGATTTTTGGAAGGCCCGTCCATGCTAGAATCGTGAGTAAAAAAACTGCAACAATCCAGTTCATAAGAACACCAGCTAAAAGGATTTTCGTTTTCTGCCACAATGTAGCTGCACCATAATCACCCTTCTTCCTAGCTGCATCATGCTCACCTTGTAGTTTCACGAAACCACCGAGCGGTAGCCAATTGAGCGTAAATAGAACACCACTTTTTAACTTTTTAGACCACGCTCGTGGAGGAAATCCGATACCGAACTCCTCTACGACAACTCCATTACGCCGAGCAACGATTGCGTGCCCAAGTTCATGCACGACCACCAAAATCACAAGGATAAGGAGACCGACAATAATACCTATTAGTGTTCCAAACATGTGTTATACCCTTCAGGTTAGATCGTTAAGATGTCTTTTTCTTTTTGTTTAAACGCGAAGTCAATTTTTTCTTGAAATTCGCCCATCGACTTATCAATATCTTTTTCAACAATCTTTAGATCATCCTCACTAAGTTCTTTGGATTCTTTCATCCGTTTTGCTTCTTTAAGGGCATCCTGGCGAATAGTGCGAAGCACAATGCGGGTATCTTCGACCTTATCTCCTGTCTGTTTTACTAGGAGCTTACGACGATCCTCTGTTAGCGGAGGTATTGGTACTCGAATAATTCGACCATCATCACTTGGATTAAATCCAAGTGATTGGTTAGAACGAATTGCCCCAGCAATTGCTTGAATGTTACCTGGATCAAACGGTGTAATCTGTAACAGCTGTGCTTCAGGTGCAGTTATGTTGGCAGCCTGATTCAGAGGTACCTTCGCTCCATATACTTCAACAGTAATTCCTTCGAGCATACTTGGATGAGCGCGGCCTGTTCGGACTTTTTTTAGCTCTTCTTCGAAATGTTCGAGTGTTGTTGTCATCTTATCTTCGTAGGGTTTTGTATCAAACATATGCATTTATTATATCAGATTAGAATATATAAATCTCATCTATTGACTTATTTTGCTAAACATGATAATATAGATTTATAATTCAACAAAAACAAAAAAAGGCAAAAACATGTCACTCGAAATGACCCTCAAAGCACCTGAATCTAGCGAAGCTGAACCAGTACAGACGCCCCTAACGTACGGCGAGGTTGAAAACTTTCGATCAACTCTTGAAGCTGAGTCTAAAGCTAGCTATGACAATCTTAGCAAGGATGTATATGGTGTGCAGGCTGAGATAAAGAGACGCCACGGTTCAAATGAGCCAACTGGCGACTTAGAAGCTATGCTCCAAGATATCGAGAATGCTCGTACAGAAGCTTTTATACTCAACCGCGCCATCGGCCTCTTCAATGGACGTGTTAGTGGTGGCGGTGGTCAGAATCTTGAGTGGAAGCCAGTCACGAATAGCTCTGATAGCTACTCAGAAGGAATATTCCATGCGGCACAGGCAGATGCTGCTAACCGAAGTGCGGCTGATCGAATGGAGAATGGTCTTAGTGACCCCCATGATGCTGCAGAAAAATATAATCGCCCCGATATTGCTGCTGAGTTATTGTCAGCTGAAATTCAACAGTCTATTCTAGAAAACCCAGATACAATCCGTGCTGAACTAAACCGAGATGACAAGTAAACTATTTAGTATTAAATAAAAACTGGCCAGTTGGCCAGTTTTTATTTAATCACTCACCTTACTGAAAGGTTGGATTAGTCATTTACTCCAAGTTCAATACGCTTGAATTGACGGACAATAATATTCTCGCCTAACTTTGCAATATTTTCTTTGATGAAATCACCAACCGTCTTCTTTTCATCTTTGATGTAGACCTGTGTGTAAAGTACTTTTTCTGCAAAGTATTTCTTAACCTGGCCATCAACAATTTTTGCAGCGATATCAGCTGGCTTTCCTTCTGCAGCAACCTTTTCTTCAGATTCTTTACGAACACGCGCAAATTCATCTTCAGGAATGTCAGCCTCTGTAATATATACAGGTGACATTGCAGCAATTTGAAGTGAAATTTCATGAGCTACCTCTTTGAACCCATCAAGACGAGCAACAAAATCTGTTTCACAATTCACTTCTACTATGACACCGATACGACCACTATGGACGTAACTGTCGATCAAACCCTCACGAGCTTCACGGTCACCTTTTTTCTCGGCTTTTGTAAGGCCTTTTTTACGCATTGCTTCAAGTGCCTTATCAAAATTGCCATCAGCTTCCACTAATGCAACTTTTGCATCAGTAAGTCCAACGCCTGTAAGTTCTTTCAGTTTTTTAATGTCGTCAATCGAAACGCCCATTTTTATTTCTCCTCTGATTTAGCTTCTTTTTTAACAGTGCCGGCACCTTCTGATACAGCTGCAACAAAATAATCAAGTAGTAGCTGAAGACCTTTAATTGCATCGTCGTTGCCTGGGACAACGTAATCAATAAGTGTCGGATCGGCATTTGTGTCAACAACGGCAACAACTGGAACGCCAAGTGTCTTTGCTTCTTTGATTGCATTTGCCTCAGTAATAGTATCAAGAACAACTACTGCGCCTGGCTTACCGTTTAGATCTTTAATGCCACTATATTTAACATTCAATTCATCAATCTCTTCTTGAAAACGCTGTACTTCAAGCTTGTTGTATCGTTTTTCAAGATCACCACTATCCATACGCTTTTCAAGATCTTTAAGTTTCTTGATTTGTTGGCCCATAGTCGCAACGTTTGTTAACATACCGCCCACCCAGCGTTCAGTCACATATGGTTGGTTGATTGATTCAGCAGCAAGTTTAACGATATCTTTTGCTTGTTTTTTTGTACCAACAAAAAGAATTTGCTTACCGCTTGCTGCAACCTTAGTAAGAAATGGTAGTGCCGCTTCGAGGCCTTCGACAGTTTTTGTAAGGTCAATGATATGACTATCTTGACGTTTACTATGAATGTATGGGGCCATTTTTGGACTCCAACGACTTGTTTTGTGTCCAAAGTGAACACCCGCTTCAAGTAGCGCCTTTATATCGACAGTTACTGCCATAATTATGTACTCCTTTTTTCCTCACCTTTCTGCCCTGTTATTCAGGAGTATGCAGAGAGGCTGTGTCATTAATAAATTGTTACTAAACTATTCTAACAGAGGTAATTAGTATTTGTCAACGGATAGCAGTAGCGTGCGTTTTGTGCTAATGCTATACTCATATTCATGAAAGATTTATTCCGTCGCATCGCTAACCGTATTTCTAATTGGACCGGGACAGCAACCGTGTTCCTCAGCGCAGTTTTCATTATTATCATATGGGCCGCAACTGGGCCAATTTTCCATTTTTCCGATACGTGGCAACTTGTTATAAACACTGGGACAACTATCATCACTTTCTTGATGGTTTTCTTAATCCAGAATACTCAAAATAGGGACGGTAAAGCTGTCCAATTAAAACTTGATGAACTAATACACGCTACAAAAGGTGCACGTACCTCTTTTGTCGGTTTAGAAGATTTTAGCGACGAAGATTTAAAAGAATTGGATAATGAGTTTAAGCTACTAATCCAGAACCCGTCGACTGCTCGCTCAATCGCAAAACTTCACGCAAAAATTGATGCCGAACATGCACGCCGCCAAAGTTTAAAGATTGGTGGTAACTCTATGCTGCACATATTCCATCACGACAGTGCACCTACTGCCCCAAAACCACCTGAAGCTAGTTAGCTCAACTCAATGAGAAGAATTTATTGTCAAAATGTACTTTTGATTGCATAGTCATTGTATTTTACACGTTTTGTGCTATAATAACATCGATACATCTCCATCCAGGAGAAGTACGTACGAAAGGAATCTACATGACCGTCACGGTCGTTCGTCAGACGTACCTCGACACCGTCTGCTTGATGGCTCGCGAAGGAGTCAACAAGATGATGGGACAGCCGAGTAGCCTCAGCATCGAAGTCGTGACAAGTAAGATCTCGACTCTGATGTCTTCCTATGGACCACTCAAGGACGGTTGTAACCAGAACATGGACGCACAGACCGACACCGCGTGGACCAGAGCGACACTGATGATCGAAGAGGCAGAAAAACTGTCGATCCAGTTGCTTCAGAGCATCCAGATCGAACAGCTCGTCGATTATCTGAGAAGTCAGATCAATGAACAGATCAGGAAGAGCGACGACAACACAACCGGTGGAGTACGTCGAGCAATCGAGCGTTTCGTCGGAGACAGCGAGAAGCTTGTTTCAGGGAAGTCGCGGCACTGGTGTCGCGGTCTTCCGCTATGGTCGGCATGCCTCGAGCTCCGACAGGGTCTCATTAGCATTCCCCTTCCACTGTACGAGTCTGTCGCAGTGTAGACGCCAGACCAAGTTCAGACCCGTATGAAAAGGACCCGCAGAGAGTGCTATGCGCACACTCCGGACTTTCTGCGGGTCCTTTTCATATTTCACCCCTTTGACAATGAGTGTCATATCGGCTACAATAGGTCAGATATGAAAAGCAGTTTACACCCAACAACATACCGCCCAGTCGTATTTAGCGACGATGTGGCCGGGTTTGCCTTTTTGACACAGTCAACTACGCAGACTACAGATACAATTAAATGGGAAGATGGAAACGAGTACCCACTTGTGAAGGTCCATATTTCCAGTGCATCTCATCCTTTCTTTACAGGTGAGGAAAAGATCATAGATACCGAAGGTCGCGTCGACCGATTTAAGGCTAAATTTGCTGCTGCTGAAGCACGTAAAGAAGCACTCGCAAGCAAAGCTAAAAAAGCTGCTGCGGTTAAAGCCAAGAAAACAAGCGGCGAGAAATAACGCTATTTTAAAAAGAGGTCGCTCTTGCCAGCGACCTCTTTTTAAATGTAGTATATAACTATATGCCAACAATTAATCTAAATATTACCGACCTTACAACTGAGAAAAAAAAGCTCGGTGAATTTTTGGCTGATCCAAATGCTTATGCAGATTCTCAATTTAGTACTAAAAATAAGCGTTTCACAGAATTAGAAGCGATTCTAGAAAAAGCGATTCTGCGTCAGACCCTTGAGCAACAATTAGTTGAAGCCCGAGAGCTCAGCGGCGGCAATGATGAATTAGCGGAGCTAGCCAAATCAGATGCAGCTGAAACTGAAAAGAAACTTTCTGAACTTGAAGATAGGCTATTTTTAATGCTCGCCCCGCGTGACCCTAATGATGATAAGAACGTTATTATGGAAATTAGAGCTGGTGCTGGTGGCGATGAGGCAAGCTTATTTGCGGCTGAGCTATACCGGATGTATCTTCGTTACTGTGAAGCGAACAGTCTCAAGACTGAACTACTTTCAGAAAGTGCAAACGACACTGGAGGCTATAAAGAAGTTGTCTTTGGTATTAAAGGTGACGCACCATATGCAAGATTAAAGTTTGAGTCTGGTGTTCACCGAGTCCAACGCGTACCATCAACCGAATCTCAGGGTCGCATTCATACAAGTACTGTTACTGTCGCTGTACTTCCTGAAGCAGAGGAAACAGATATCGAAATAGCTGCAGGTGATTTAAAAATTGATGTCTACCGCGCAGGTGGACACGGCGGACAATCTGTAAATACAACCGACTCGGCTGTTCGTATCACTCACCTACCTTCTGGACTTGTGGTGACAAACCAAGATGAAAAATCTCAAATAAAGAATAAGGAAAAAGCGATGAGTGTTTTGCGCAGTCGTCTTCTTCAGGCAAAAATTGATAAAGAACAGTCTAAGCAAGCAGCTGAAAGACGCAGCCTCATCGGATCAGGTGATCGATCGGAAAAAATCCGAACTTACAACTTCCCACAAGACCGCATCACAGACCATCGTATAGGATATAGCCGTAGTGGTATTCCTGTAGCTATGAATGGCGCTATTGATGACATAATCGAGCACTTACAAGCATATGAACGTGAACTTGCTGCCGCAAACGCCAGTAATTAAAGAATGGTTGCAACATGCAGCAGGTATTCTTGACTCAATAGGCATAACTTCAGCGCGGCTTGATGCTGAAATTATTCTCGCACATTCACTTCGAAAACCACGCACTTACCTTCATGCCCATGGGGAAGATACATTGCAGGCACGTGAATACGAGGTTGCTGAAGCCCGACTACAGCTTCGCATTGATCGCGTTCCTATTGCCTACATTATAGGACATAAAGATTTTTATGGTCGTCAGTTTCAAGTAACCACTGCGACTCTCATTCCGAGACCTGAGTCTGAAGTGATGATTGAGCTCCTTGGAGAAATTATAACTAGATCTACCCAACACACGTACAAAACAGTGGTTGATGTCGGAACTGGATCTGGCTGTCTTGGCATTACCGTAAAGCTTGAACACCCGGAGCTTTCCGTCACCCTACTTGATATAAGCAACTACGCACTTCAAATCGCCCGCCTCAATGCAACTAAATTAAAGGCCCAAGTCGATATAATACGTAGTGACCTACTTAAGCAATACGTGTTACCTTCGGATATTATTCTTGCCAACCTACCTTACGTCGACACATCTTGGGACGTGTCACCCGAAACTCGTCATGAGCCATCACTCGCATTATTTGCCGATAAAAATGGGCGTGGTCTCATTGAAAAGCTTATCGTTCAAGCTGCGACAGAACAGCCGCTGCATGGTCTGCTTCTATTAGAAGCAGACCCTTGGCAACACAGCGCAATTATCGAATTTGCTATGTCGTACAGATACCACCACATTGAAAGTCGTGACTATATTATTGCACTGACAAAAGATTAGCTAGCATACGGCGCAAGTGTTACCTTGACAGTAAGTGTCTGGTTACCTCTCAAGATCGTTAATTGAATCGTATCACCTGGAGCATATTCTGCAATCAAGCTTGAGACACTCCCTCTTATACCAACGTCAATATCACCAACTTTTGTAATAATATCTTTATCTTTGATACCAGCTTTATCAGCTGGACTGCCACTACCAACTGCAGATCCTGTTTCTTTATATACATATGCGCCGTTTTTCACTGTAAGGCCGTACTGTTTTGCTACAGCAGTATTTACTGAAATATAATTAACTCCTAGAAATGCTCGTTGTACTTTACCGCCAGCTAACACACCCTTCAGGATACCTTTCGTTGCATTAATCGGGATTGAAAATCCAATCCCCTGTGCATCTTGAGCGACAGCAGTGTTTAGTCCAATTACTTGACCCTGCATATTTAATAATGGTCCGCCTGAGTTACCTGGGTTAATTGCTGCATCTGTTTGAATTAAGTCAGTTAAATTCTCAACAGAATTTCCTGCTTGTGCTGATATTGGTCGTCCGACGCCGGAAATGATACCGCTCGTTACCGTGTTGTCATATTGACCAAGAGAGTTTCCGATAGCAACCACTTTTTGACCGATTTTTACAGAAGTCGAGTCGCCAAGTTGTGCCGCTGGGAGATTATGGGCATCTTTAATTTTTAGAAATGCGACATCATTTAATGGGTCAGTTCCTAAGACATCAACATTCTCATATACCGTTCCGTCCGATAATGTGACCTGAACCGTTGCAGCACCATCAATCACATGCTTATTTGTAAGCACATATCCATCAGCTCCAACAATAATACCGGTTCCTGCACTTTCCTGTGCACCAGCAGATGCTGAACCCGGCGACTGAGTAATGATCGAGACAACGCTTGGGCCGACTTTAGCGGCTATACCGGCGATATCTTCCTCCTCTTTACTTGCAAGCTGGTTACCATCTTGCTGTACTTGTTCACGAGACGTGAGTGATGAACTACCGTTTAGGAGAGATGACAGGTAGTTACCGCCAAATCCTGCCGCAAAACAAATAAGTACTAGTATGATAGCTCCAATAACAAATTGTAACGTATGGTTCTTGCGAACGTTCATAGCCGGTTTTTGGTCTGATGGTGTGATTATCTCGTCGTTTTTCATAGTTCCCACTTTCTCGTTACAACTCTACTTTATTTGTCTGAAGATACACTTAAAGTGCGCTTCCCGCGATATCATTAAATCGCACCAAAAGTACGAGTACGATGCTGACTGAAAGAAGAATAGGTAAAATTATCTCACCTACCTTTATTTCATTGTGTTTTTCATAACTAGTATATATACGCTCAGCAGCAAACGAAACTGCTAACATTATAATCGCAACCTGGGGTAACTTGATATGTCCAACGCCCGGAAGGCTGTATGCAATCGTCCAGTGATAGGTCAGCCAACCAATCTCGGACAGTATTAGCCCCCAGATGAGACTAAAGAAATGCGAATGTGGCTCGTCGTACGAACCGAGAATATGACGGGCAGTGCTATAGCCAATAATCCATATAACTACAATAACTACGGAGACTGGCCAACCAAATGAAACGATGCTTAGCGCAGCAATACCAAAAAATAGTGCTATCCCAGCCTGCAATGCTACAAGACTACGTTTTGAGCGGGGCTTTAAGAACAATAGCCATGCTACATATAGCGCTGCAATCAAACACTGCGCAAACAACGCTCCACCTGCTGCGTATAGCAGAACGACATAGCTAAGGCTCACGATAATATCTACTGTGTTTGCTTGAATGTTCGCAAACCAGTACCGTGGACGGACGGCTAGCACACGCCACTTACTTAGAAGAACAATTGCAATCGCAGGAACTGGCGACTCAATGACAAGCACGACCACAAGAATGGCCGCAGCCAGTCCAATATTAAGAGCAATGTAAGTCAGCTCACTTAGTACAGTACGCCTTTTGGCGGCTTTTAAAAACTCCATAATCTACTGTTCATTATATCACTGCCTGACTAATTTGACGATCTGCTCTTTCCAAATATAACGACAAAATCCGTATCAGCTGACACTGCGACTGGCGGTTTTGTTGTTTTAACTTTTATCTTATAGAGATCTTCGAGACGTGCTTTTGTGGCAGGTTTATCAGTAGCAATCATATACACGTCTATATCTCCGTACGTACCTTCCGGTGCATTGCCGATAACGGTGACCGTGATACCTTTTGCCGTAAGGGCGTCTGCCTCAACCTGTGCAGTTCCAGGTACACCCGAACCATTAAGAACTTCAACGTTCGCTGCTTCTTTCGTAACAGCGTCGCTTGAAAGCTGCTTCCTAACTGCCGCACGAATTGCGCTGTAATCATATAGGCCTGCAGAAGGTTGTACGATGCTCATGCCTCCAGCATTGCCAGTTGTCATAAGTGGTGCATCTCCATCGATCAAACTAATAGACTGGATATCCTGATCCTTTATACTTTTCATCAGATCAACAAGTGTACGGATTTCTTTCGTTTCAAAGGTAGTGCGAAGATTGCTTCCAAGCGCATCAATAATTCCCGTCACCTTGCCCAGGTCACTCAATGTTCCAGCGTTGATTGCCTTGTCGCGTATTGCTTTAACAATTTTTTGCTGATTCTTCTCTCGATCAAAATTTGATTGTTCAAATCCGTAAGTTGGTGCGATATCACCTCTAGCTTGAGCAAGATATAGTGCATGTTCTGCATCAAGATTAACAGGGCCGTTTGGATAATCAATGTAATGTCCACTTGGCGGGCAGCGACGCAGAACCTCAGAACGACTTACCTTACGGTCACCAACTCCACACTTCCAATCAAAGTTGCTATCCATTTGACCACGGGGATCACGACTTTCAATTGTTACAGTAATACCACCAACAGCATTAACGAGTTGTCGCATTACTGTATAATTAACGTTTACTCCATACTGAACGTCAAGTCCAAAAATCTCACCTATGAAGCTACCTGTCTTTGTTAGTCCAGCGCGCTGCTGATCTAAACTATCACCTTCTTTTACACATCCATAATATTCGTTAATCTTACCAGCATATCCCGCATTACATGCTTGACCATACTTTACATAGAGATCACGAGGCACACTAATCAAGTAGACATTTTTTTTAGTTTGATCAATACTCATAATCATAATTGAATCAGTAAGAGTGCCCCCTTCGTGACCAGGGTCGTCTTCAGATGTACCAACAATTAAGATGTTCGTACGTCCATTGGTGTCTTGCTTAAGTGGCTGTGATTGCACAAGGTCAAAAATACTACCTTTAAACACACTGCCGCTCGCTGAAAGTACTTTGTATCCTAGGTAACCACCAATGCTTACAAGCCCAAGAAGGATAAGAATAATGACCCATTTGATGATACGCTTAGTTTTTGATTTTGGAGTACCCTTCTTAAGACGACGGCGTCGAGCTCTTTTTGTTTCATTAATAACTTCACCATCAATGTCACGGAGTGAGTCATCTATATCACCACGCGTAACACCTCTTTTTTCATTAACCAAAACTGGAGCACCGACTGTCTTATCACTACTCTGGAGATGGCCACTAAGAGGCTCATTTATTTTTGGTTTTTGATGTGGATTATGAAATTCTCCCAGTTGGCTGGCAGATCGGCGTGGCATAAAGCCGTCGACATTTGATCTTTGTTTCGTCATAAATACTCATACTATAATACACAAAAAGTTTTAAAAAATGAACTAACCGTAACTATATTAGTTCTTTTAGGTCTGGATAAAAGAGTGTATAGTTAATAAAAGTGGAAACAACTTACTTACAGCGACACCCTGCCCTCAAAGATGTATTTGGCATCATAGTTTTTATAATCTGTGTTCTCATAGGCACACTCCTTATAAATACTTTTGTTTTCCGTAGCTACAACGTCGTTGGACCAAGCATGGAGACGACGCTTTTTACTGGTGATCGCCTTGTCGTCAACCGCTTACCTGTCACATGGGCACAACTACAGAATAAAAGCTATGTTCCACAACGTGGACAAGTAATCGTGTTTAAGAACCCACGATTTAATGTTGGTACTGGTGACGAGTACATTGTTAAACGCGTCATCGCTTTTCCTGGCGAGCGTGTCACAGTATCAGATGGCGTTTTAACTGTGTATAATACCGATCACCCTCAAGGCTTTCATCCTGACGATAATAATCATGGAGAGCCTGGGTCACCTACTAGTGGAACAGTCGATACTGTTGTAACTGATGGTACGTTATTTGTAGCTGGTGATCATCGTCAAGGTGATTACTCGTACGATTCACGCAGTGGGCTTGGGCTTATTCCATTTTATGATGTCGTTGGACCAGTCAGCTTACGAATCTATCCTCTTAACAAAATACGAACTTTCTAAAAAGCCCTGTCGAGCATTTTCTGAATTCGCTTAAAGTCAGCGTCACTCCGGAAGTTGATCGTAATTTGACCGGCACCTTTTGCATTAGTCTTAATCTGCACCGGTGTTGCTAGTCTATTTGCAAGTTGCTTCACGTTGGCTTCGTAAGGCTGCACCACAATGGGGCTTTTGTCAGCCGGTGTTGCAGCAGCTTTTTTGAGTTGAACAATAAACTGTTCAATTTTGCGAGCACTCCATTCCTCACTAAGGATACGCGGTAAGATATCATTGATAATATTTTCATCAAGCCCGACAAGTGGGCGAGCTTGACCTTCGCGAATCTTCCCTTTAGCAAGTGCAGTCCGTACATTTTGCGGTAATCGAAGTAGCCTTAATGTGTTACTAACACTACTGACGGCTTTGCCGCCAACCCGCTGGCCAATCTCATCAAGTGTGAGATTAAATTGATCACGAAGCTTGAGATAAGCAGTCGCAGTCTCAAGTACGTTTAGATCTCGACGTTGTAAGTTCTCAATGAGCGACAGCTCGAGTTTATGCTGATTGCTGAGAGTGCGAACAAGTGCCGGAATTTTATCAAGTCCAGCCTTATTGGCAGCACGAAAACGACGCTCACCAGCAACTATCATATAACCACCTTTGTGTGGGGTTACAACGATCGGCTGGAGTACCCCATGTAGACCAATCGACTGTGCTAATTCTTCGAGCGACGCCTCATCGAAAGTTCTACGAGGCTGTTCAGGATCAGCTTCAATTTGAGCGAGCTTTATATTTCGAAGCTCAGACACCTGCTCATCCTGCGAAGCAGTTGGATCGAATGATTCATCGAGTAATTCAGTTGGGATGAGAGAGTCAAATCCTCGACCAAGTCCTTTTTTACTAGCTGACACGATCAATGACCTCCCTTGTTACCGCCTTATACGCCCTAGACCCTTTTGAAAAACGGTCATAGGCACCAACAGGTAATCCATGACTTGGCGCTTCAGCTAGACGAATATTACGAGGAATCGTGGTCTTAAATACCTTGCCTGGAAAATGCTTTTTAATTTCCTCATATACTTGGTTGCTAAGAGTTGTCCTGCTATCCATCATCGTCGGTAGTACGCCAAGTAGTTCGAGAGTTGGGTTCATGCTCTTGCGTACAAGCTTCATAGTCTCTAGAAGCTGTCCTAGACCCTCAAGAGCATAGAATTCAGCTTGAACAGGCAAAAGCACATAGCGAGCAGCAATAAGGCCATTAACAGTCAGTAGGCTCAGGCTCGGAGGACTATCTATAATGATAAAATCATAGCCATGAACGTTGTCGACGGCATTTTTAAGCCGACTAAATCGACGATTAGCTTGAGCTAACTCAACTTCAGTATTGGCAAGATGTGGGGTGGTTGGAGCCAAGAATAGATTTTTATGATCAGTTGCAATAATAACTTCTGTAAGTGTCTTCGTTTCAAGAATGACTTCAGTCATAGTTGATTCAAGTTTTTGCTTATCAATACCAAGACCACTCGTTGCGTTTCCCTGAGGATCAAAATCAATCAATAGGGTTTTTTTACCCTGCTTAGCCAAAAAATACGCTATGTTGACGGCACTAGTGGTTTTGCCCACACCACCCTTTTGATTGGTTACTGAAATAACTGTGGTCACTGTTTATATCTTCCCTCTTTGTTCTTTCCATTGTAGCACGAGCATGACGGAGTGAGCAGAATAAAATACTCCAGATCTACTGGAGTATTTTATATAGTAAGACTATTTATTTGATTGAAACTATTTCAATCTTGCTGTATTTTTGACGGTGTCCATTTTCAGTATGAACACGCTTCTTAGCTTTGTAGCGGATGACACGAAGTTTTTCACCCTTAACTAGGTCCTCGACTACTTTAGCGGTTACTATCACACCTTTTACCGTTGGTGTGCCGACGATAGTGTTGTCACCGTCAATAACCAACAGTGCATCAAGCGTGAGCTCTTTTGTTCCTTCCTGGAGGAGGTCCACCAGAAGGGTCTCTTTTTCGCTGGCAATAAATTGTTTGCCACCGATCTTAACGACTGCTTTTTTCATATGATTCCTTTAATTGTTTAATCAGTTGTCAATTATAACAGATGTAGGTGAACAGAACAAGTGCTCTATTGGTTATCGAGAACGATGTTATTTGCGTGCAGCCACCCTTCGACACTACCACCATCAAGATATTGTCCCATCGAAGCTACAACTCTCACTATTCCTCCATTTGTAACATATTTATTAATTGCATCTGGTAATTGGTACTCACCGTTCTGAGCCGGTAGCAAATCAAGCGTTAGATCAAGTACCTCTTTTGTAAGTACGTATTTACTGATATTAATAAGGTTACTAGGTGCTTCATCTGGTTTAGGTTGATCAATCATGCGAACATAATTGCCATTATTGTCCTGCTCTATAACACCATATCTTGCTACGTCCTGAATTGGAACATGTGTTGCAAGGAGGCTACAGTTACCTTCCGGTGTTGCTTCAATGAGTCTTTTCACCTCACTACTACCATCTTTATTATAGATAAAATCATCGCCCATAAGTACGACGACTGACTCATCTTCTTCAACGATCGATGCAGCAAGTGCAACTGGGACAGCTGTCCCATATTTACCATAGCTTGGTTGAAATATATAATGTAATTTAATATCTTTTAGCGGAGCTACAATGTCTAATTTATCCGCCTTGTTATTACGACGAAGATAATCATTGAGACTAATGTTCGATCTATAATAATTTTGCAGCTGTGTACTTTCTTCGCCCACGACGAAAAAAATTTCAGTGATGCCCGCCGCAAGGCAATCTTGAACAACATAGTCTACTAATGGCCGATTACCGATTGGCAGCATACATTTCTCAATGGCCTTTGTTATCGGAAGTCGACGTGTGCCCCATCCGGCGACAGGAATAATTGCTTTTGTAATCTTCATACTTTTAGTTTACTAGATTTGACCACCGCTGTACAAAACAAATATAAACGCCACCATCGACATTAGACCTATGGTCTTATAGGCACCGTGATGTCTATACCAAGACTGCCGAAGTTTCTTTGGTAATTTACGCCTGTACATATGGGCTGTAAACGCGATAGCAGCCACAACGATTAGAACTATAATTGAGCCAATTGCCGCTGGCGTCAGAGACTGAACAGCAATACCAACACGCGAGAGAGGTCCAATTGATGTATTGGTTGGCGGTGCCTCGACTTGGCTAACCGTAGCACCTTTTACGCTTGCTAGTGTAGGGTCTGCATACATCGCAACAACAAGTGTTGTCTGTTTACCGTCTAGTTTTCCATCGACAACAGCAAAACCAACGTTTGTATAATGGGGACCGAGGATGTTATCTTTGTGTTCGGGTGAATTCATCCATGCAGTCATAACACCACCATTCGTAGTGAAATTCCTTGCTAAATTTTCACCAGCATAATCATAGTTATAGCCAGAATCTGTCATCCATTTCCAAGGCTGCGTACCATCTGGAGCATTGTGTGCCCAATACTGACGCGCAAACATATCTTTTGCTTTCAGGTTTGCGGCTTTAGTGAGTGACGCATCTACAGCAAGCTCAGGGAGGCCTTGTTTAATCCTCTCGTGATTAGTGTCCGCTAACAATACAGATGTATTAATGTCATTCACCTGTCCAAGTACAGATCCTTGCGTCACCGTGTTGTAGCATAATTGAGCAGCAATTACGCACATAAGTACGGCTGCAAGACCGTAACGGCGAATTAAATGTGGGCGATACTGATTTGCCTTGTGTGGTACTGCCGCCATTTTTACGTGGTGAATTAGTGGTTTTTTTACTTTTTGTGTTGTTTTGTTCACTATAAAGGTAGTATACAAAAAGCATGAGCAAAAAGCGAGCGCTTTAAAACCGTGAACGGTCCCTTATAGATAGTTCTGTTAAACGTCCTGAGCGCTACGGCGGCGAGCTCCGAGTAGCCAGCAAGCAACTAACGCAAGTGCAGCAATAAGAAGCCACCAGTACCATAGAAGGCCGAAAATTTTCCAACCTTGAGAAGTTGAGGCAATTGTGCCGACTACTTCAGTTGGTGTTGTCGTATCACTCTTTTTTGTCTGGGCGCCAAGCACATCACTTGTATTTCCATCATTTGTTGTTGCGGTATCTGACACATTTCCTCCGCTCACCTGGCCAGTAATTGGACTCGTAACGATCGTGGTTGCAGGTAATTCTTGTGCAAGTGCCAGTATAGGTGAAGAAATTGTATCGCCCAGTGGAGCCGACACCTCTGTAATAGCTACATTTGAAGTTACAGATGAGATATTCCCTGCTTCATCCTTACTTGTAGCCGTAATCGTATGGGTACCAAGCGCGATTGGCGTGCTGACAGTAATAGTCCATGTTCCGTCAGGGTTAATAGTTGCATCATATTCGATTGTATCGACAGTTACGACAATAGGCTGACTAATATGAGTCGTCGTGCCAGTTATAGTTGGGGTCGTATCTGTGGTATCGGCAGATGGGTCTATTGTTAGGACCGCAGCTGTTACGTCATATACTACTGTAAAGGTACTAGACCAAGCAGAGACGTTACCCGCACTATCAATTGCACGTACTTGTATGTAGTGCGTCCCCTCGCCTTGATTAAATGTTCCACTTCTAGTTAATGATTGACCATTATCTACGATGTAAGCGCTCGCTTCGGTATTATATGCTGAAGATGGAATGTTATTCCAGTACTTATACTCGTAGTGTGCAGCATCATCTACACCAATCCAGCTTATTGTCACATCACTAGATCCTGTTGCTCCATTGTTTGTGATGACATTATTATGCGAATCTTTTAGGGTGAGATTTTGTGGCGCGGCAGGTGCGGCTGAATCGATTGTCATTTTCCACGGTGTCGTCCATGGACTTTTATTACCCGCTACATCGATTGCACGAACCTGCCAGTAATAAGTGCCGTCCGGTGCTCCAGTTGAATGAATTTTTGGAGATGTTAAGTTATTTTGTTCACTATCACCGTTAGTGATTGAATTCCACGCGCCAATAAGTGATCCGGTGTTATCAATAGAGCCATTCGATGACGATTGGAATTCATATTTTACAGAATTAGTATCTATAGATTGCGTCCATGTAAAGTAGAAGTCATTTGTCCGTTCAAAACCATTATTTGTAGTGTTTATAAGCTCAGGAATGGTAGGATTTATCGAGTCTACAGTTACCGTATTGTAGGTACTCCACGGGCCAAAATTACCGTTAACATCGATTCCGCGAACTCGCCAAGTGTATGATGCCTGAGGTGAATTATTATTATGGCGGATGATTGTAGAACCACCTAAAACATAGTTTCCGGCATCACTTGTGTCTGTATAGTATTGGTCATTATTGTATGTTGTTTCATATTGATACTTTACAGCTCCAGCTACAGCAGACCATGTATTATCAAACGAAGGATTATTTGTGTATGAGCTACTTGATGGTGTCAAACTAGTAGGCGCAGATAATTCTGTTGGTTCGAAGTCATACTTATTGCCGTTAAAACTCAGGCCATCAACCTCTGTATCGTACGCCGGGTTGTTGCTCCCTACATTAGTGCCTACACTGATGACAACTGCATTGGGAAATTGAGACAAAATATATGGTAATGTATATTGAAATTCACCTTGGCTTTTCTGGAGCGGAGTATAGTCACGTGTAATCCAAAACTTTCCCGCTGCTACGTCCCATGTTTGCCATTCACCTTTATGAATATTGGCTACTCCTACGTTATTGTATGGTTCATATACCAGAGTTGCGTATTTTGCAGCAGTACCATCCAACAGTACTTCCATTTGATATGAGGGTAGACCTCTATTAAATGAAGTACTATTTTGTTTTGTACTATATCCAAGGTTATGCTGAAGAACTACTGAGAGCGGTAGAGCACTAACCGGCTTAACAAATTGCGCCTTGTCCTGACCGTTTACTGGATTTGCGTCAGTTATAAGGTGCAGAGCTCCTGTGTTTAATGCCGAGCTATCTGTCATAAAACTAAGATGTCCGTTACTGCGCGTATCTCCCATTGAAAAACCTTGTGGTGATGACTGCGTAACTTCCACGGGCGTATCGATACTAGGTGAAAGTGCAAATACATTGCGACTAAAGAATTGTGGCGCGGCAAAACTAATTGTACCTAAGATGAGAGCGAATACAGCAATAACAAGAGTCGTTGGCGTAGGTTTACTAAAGACGTTGTGCCCAATTTGAAGTCCCATAAACAGTATCTCTCTTCTCCACACTCCACATGTGGGGTTAGCTTGAGGCTATTGTACCATATAGATAGTCGTACAGCTAGTGATTAGATGGAGTATTCTGTAGATGCTCCATACGGTCATGATTCAGCCCATAATAGTGTGCAATTTCATGCCAAAGCGTGCGCTTGACCTGCTCAAATAAGCTAGTGTCGTCATTTGATACGGCAAGAATTGAGTTTTTAAATAATGTAATTTTATCTGGCAGTACAAAGGTGTAGCCACCTCCGCGCTGCGTTAAAGGAATTCCTTCATATAGTCCCAAAAGCAACTGTCCATGGCTTATTTTCATTTTTACCTTCTGTTCAGGTGTTGGCTCATCTGCATAAACAATTGCGACATTGTCTAAACCTGTGATGTAAGCCTGAGGTAATTCATCCATAGCTTTAGTAATTAACGTATCAAATTCTTGGTCAGTCATCTTGTCCTACTTATTTATTGAATCAATTTATTTACTCGTTGTGATACGCTACTAGCTGCCTGTTTTGCTTGGTCAACTGTCTTATTAATCGACTGAACTGACTCAGTAGCTTGATCTTTAATATCATTAACTGGTGATGCAATCTCGTCTCGGAGACCTAAGATTTCATCAGTAAAGTCGTTCCCGATAGACTTTACATCATTAAGTGCACCAATTAATTCATCAAGCAATCCCATATCTACCTACAAGCATAACAAAAAAGGCAGTTATGTGCGACCTTTGATGTGCGTAGTTACTCTTCGTTATCAAATGTGAACCATTCTGGATCTTTATGGATGTCTTCTTCAACATTCTCCCAGAATGCTTGACTCTGCCCTTCGTCTAATCCTTCTTCAAATGTGATCGCGTCTGGCTCTTGCTGTTCAGCAATAATTTCTTCGCGAAGACCATTATCGATGGGATCGATGGGTCGAAAACTAATTGATTTTAATAAGTGGAATGTCATATGTTTGTTTTAAATGTATTTATACACATATTAGCATAAACATGATACTATGTCAATATGTACGCTGAAACAATCTTTATAGCCTGGTACACACTCGTCACTTTCTGAACGAAAGTTTTGAGGCTTGGATCTAATATCTCGCTTATTGAAAAAATGGGTATGCGACACTCGATAGCATATCAGATTTCAAGTGCTGTGCTTTGTCCTATGTAGCTTTCTCTAGACTTATTACTAAATCAACTCCTTCGACGCTTACTAATACTTCGTAGCTATAGACAGACTCCTCTAATGAATCTGCCAGTGTCTCAGACATAATGACTTCCCGATGGTCACTAATTGCTTTTTGTAAATCGCTATCTTTTGTCTTTAGGTGTAGGTTTATGTGATCGTCAACATTTAAGCCTGCAGCCTTACGACTTGTTTGAATATGTCGCACGACCTCTCGCATTAGACCCTCACGTCGCAATTCGGGTGTTAACTCAAGATCCAATGCTAATTCTTTGCCCAGTGTGACGTTCTTAACGTTCAATTCTTCGATCAATATGTCGTCAAAATTAACAAAATCTCCTAATGATGGAATCGTAATGCTAGCTAGTGGCTGTCGTACTTTCAAGTGTTCTTTAGCACGAATACTTAAGCCCTGATTAACATAGTCACGGACTGTCTCCATGTCACGAACAACAAGTTCATTAATATGCCCGACCTTAGGCCAATCGAGAAGATGCACTGATTCACCATCAGTAAGTTTCTGGTACAATTCTTCTGCTAAGAAAGGTGTGAATGGCGCCATAATCTGCGCTAGCTGTGTTAGTACATAGTGAAGTGTTCGGTACGCGTTGTTTTTATCCTGATCATCACCCGACTTCCAAAAACGACGGCGGCTGCGACGCACGTACCAATTACTCGCATCTTCAATAAATGGTAAGATTGGCTTCGTTGCATTTGGAATATCATACGCATCCATATGTTTTTCAACCTCTGCAGTAAGTTGGTGTACACGACTAATAATCCATTGATCAAGTGGGTTGTCGCACTCAGGTAACGGGTCCGATCTCTCTCCTTTAAACTCCCATCCATCTACTTCTGCATACATTGTAAAGAAATCGTACATGTTCCAGACCATGCTAAGCTTGCGGGCAATATCCCCCACTTCTTTATCTTGAAGAGCGAAATCTTCACCGTTAAGTAGTGGACTTTGAAGTAGCAAGAAGCGCAGACTATCTGCTGAAAACTTATCCATTAGTTCATTAGGGTCTGTAAAGTTACCATAGCTTTTACTCATTTTTCGACCATCATTACCTGCAACATTTCCAGTAACAATTACGTTTCTAAAGGAGTTCTCCCCGAACAGGGCAACACTCATAGAGTGCATGTAATAAAACCATGCACGAACTTGTCCTATATATTCAACAACAAAATCACCAGGGAAATTTTGCTCAAATTTAACTCGATTTTCAAATGGGTAGTGGAATTGTGCAAAAGGCATACTGCCAGCCTCAAACCAACTATCCATTACCTTGTCGATACGTTCATAGGTTACTCCATCGATACTAAAAGTAACTGCATCAATCCATGGCCTATGGTAATCATCAAGCCTCTTACCGCTCAGCTGCTCAAGCTCATCATAGCTACCGACAACTTTAATGTGTACTTCTCCTTTTGTATCAACGCCCTTCCAAACCGGCATAGCTGTCGCCCAGAAACGGTCGCGTGAGAGATTCCAATCAGGTGCAGATTCGACAGTTTTAGCAAATCGTCCATTTTTTACATGTGAAGGAAACCAGTTTATGTTTCCATTCTTCTCGAGCATAGTTTCACGCTGGCTATCGATATCCATAAACCAGCTTGGGTGCGCTCGGTACATTAAGCGAGTACCACATCTATGACAGTGTGGGTAGCTATGGCGGTAGTACTCAATCTTCCACACGATACCACGATCGTGAAGTGTCTTAGCTATTGGTTTGTTAGCTTCCCATACATTCTGACCAACCCAATCACTTTCTGTATAGTGACCATTCTCATCAATAACATGAATTACTGGTATTTTATTTATTATTGCTAGCTCAAAGTCTTCCTCACCATATGCAGGGGCTAAATGAACAATCCCAGATCCACTCTCGAGAGTGACGTAGTCGGCATGAAAAATCTTATGCGCACCTTCACCACGATTGACACCAAGAAGTGGTTCATATGTCTTGCCAACAAGCTCTTCACCCTTAAGTGTCCGAATAACTTTATTGTTCAAAGGTTGATGCTTTTCATCCGTTAAAACTTTTTTAGCAAGATCCTTTGCGAGAATCAGTCGCTCACCATCGACCTCAACTTCGACATAATCAAATTCTTTATTAACTGCAATTGCAGTGTTTGCAGGTAGAGTCCATGGTGTCGTTGTCCATGCTAAAAGGCTCGCATCATTATCAGAAAGCTTAAATTTTACATACACAGACGGGTCCGTTACATCTTGGTAAGCACCAGCGTCCATTGTTACTTCTGCTTTTGAAAGAGGTGTTGCATCAAGTGTGCAGTACATAAGAACTTTTTCGCCCTCATAAATTTTACCTTTGTCGTACAAAGTCTTGAATGCCCACCATATACTTTCCATGTACTCTTTATCCATAGTTTTGTAAGCGCCCTTGAAGTCGACCCAACGACCGATCCGATCAACTGTACCCTCCCAAAGACCACTCGTCTGTACCATATTCTCTCGACAGGCAATAATATACTTTTCGATACCATACTTTAGTACCTCTTCACGAGAATTAATACCTAGCTTTTTTTCAGTGTAACGCTCAGCTGGAAGACCGTGGCAATCCCATCCCCATACGCGCTCAACTCGTTTGCCTTTCATTGTCTGATAGCGCGGAATTGCGTCTTTAACAATGGAGCTTAACAAAGTTCCATGGTGAGGAACACCGGAAATAAATGGCGGACCATCATAAAATACATATGAATTGTCTTCCGATCGTTGCTCTACGGATTTTTCAAATGTCTTGTTTTTTTTCCATTGTATTACAATGTCTTTTTCATACTCAAGCGCACGGCGGCGGGTGTTAGCCTTAAATTTCATCACTTATCTCCTTCGTTTTGTGCACTTATCCATTGTAAAAGTATGAGAGCAATACGCTCTTCCTTTAAATCACCATTCAAAATCATATTAATCACCTCTTCATACGAAAACCATCCATCAGCATCAATATCCTCACCCTCTTCAAGTTGCTGGCCAATTGTCGAATGCTGCCACTGTGTTACTTCAAACACAAATAAATCCCATTCAACTGTCGCGCCAAGTGTTGATTTTTTAAATTGCTTGAGCTCACTTACTTCAATTCCAGTTTCTTGTAATGATTCTTCAATTGCTTTGCTACGTGCAGCTACTAATATATCCTGACGAGATTCTCTAAAACTCTCATATTCATCAAGTGTATCAAACACTTTGCCACCAGGTAGACGATAGTCCCAATCATCTAGTTCTTTACGGAACTCTTTTGTTAATAATACTTTTTTACTTTTCTGATCAGAGATAATTAAACGTACACCCGGAGCGCGCCGAGCTTTTTCAAATACCCGACCATCAGGTTGAGTTTCATGTATCAATTCAAATAGTTTACCTTTAGAAAAAACTTCTTCGGTTTTTTGAACGGGAACTTCTGGTGAGATCATAGTTTTTCTCCTTAAATAAAAAAATCCCTATTTAGTCACTGGAATCCGCTATATAATGAAGCGGACGGTACCATCCAGTTTCTAAAAAGAAATTCTTTTTAGCGCTTAGTTGTATGCTGTAACGTTGCATAAACGCCTGGGTTCTAGTCTCTAGACAGATTTCTTCCCGGAACATTCGCGGCTGATAACCACTTACCTTTATACAAAGGGTGTTTACTCTATTCTACTCTGTTTACATATCTTGTTCAACAGGTATGCCAATCATCTGAAAGAACTCTTCATGATCAATACCTGTTTGGTATGATAGAGTTGTAAGGTTGCCGAGAAAGTCGTTATCATCCTCGCCTAGCAGATCTTCTGGGTCAAAATCTGACATATCAATACCGAGTTCATCTGCTATCTCCAAAAGTTTTATGAGAATAGCGTTCTTGTCTAACCCAAGATCATATCTTGACTCTGTTTCGTGTTGGTTATTATTAAATTCGCTCATATATTATCAATGTTAAGCGAATAAACCATCGCCGTATTTTATTAAGATAGCAGCTATAACAAGTACAATAAGGCTCGCTAGCAGTAGCTTATCATAGTCCTTTTTCACCCATCTCTGGAGACTTTCTGAAATATTCTTAGGAAGATACAGATTGTCCTCACGAATGTTATAACGTGTAATTGCAAAGAATACTAGCGTCGTTGTCAGTGTAACCAATAAACACCACGGGCAAAGGGCCTGAATTATGACAAAACTAACATAAAACAGGTAGTAGGCAAAAATAAGGCCTAGGCTATAACCGATCTGAGCTGCAAACATGAATGCACGAGGAAACTTCACACCTGCTAAACCAGCGATTGCAACAGTTATAACAATCGGCTCAGCAACCATACCAAGGAAACTATTCGGAAAACCCAGTAACTGCGCGGACGGGTGCTTGGCAACGGTTGCACAGTTAACAATTATATTAATGCTGCAACTAAGCAGCGTGTTAGGATTTTTTGCTAACTGAAATGATTCTACAGATAACACAAACGCTGCGATCAAACTTAATATAGCACCGACCAGCATACTGGTAAAAATCCACCTATTATCACGAAGATTCTTATCTTTATGACGGAAAAAGCTCTGAATATTTTTAAACATAATAACTAACCTCACTAATTGTTGGGAGCGGCAAGCCACGCCAACTGTTTAACGCCATTCCTTCGTCAGACATAGCAACAATTGTTGGATACTCAACAATATCATAGACGCGACATAATTCGGAGCCTGAGACAGAGTCTGGATCAATAGTGTCTAATTTGTGACCAGTTTGACGTTCGAAATCACGAAGATAATCCAACACGGCTCGCGCATGATCACTCTCGTTTTTGTAAACAATTAATGCTTTCATATATTTTTCTTGCGTCGCTGAGCTAGAATTGCCTCGAATTCATCGAGTGTCTTAAACTCGTGGTAGACACTTGCGAAGCGAACATATGCAACTTCATTCCTTAGCGCTAATTCATCAAGAACCTTATCCCCTACTAATTTAGAGATGATTTCAGACTCACCTAGCTCATATAGTGAATCTTCAACATTCGAAATGATCTCTTCTACTTCGACTTCGGATGAAAAAAACTTTCCAACTGAACGCTTGATAGCTGTAGCTAGCTTGTCACGATCAAATAACTCACGTGTTCCATCTTTCTTAACGATTGCAAGATTGGGCTTTTCAATACGCTCATAGGTAGTAAACCTATGTTTACCGTCTAAGGTTTCACGACGACGACGGATCGTTACTCCATCACCAACTTCACGCGACTCAATAACTCTCGTATCACCAATCTTATATTGCTGACTCATACTCGTAACTAACTCCTATTCGTCAGATTTATTTTTTTTGCGACGACGAAGAAATGCAGGTGTATCTGATTCATCTTCTTCATCAGCTGGCTGATTCCAGATATCGTGTGTATCTTCCGAAGCAAAGTTCGCAGCAACATCTGTCTTATCAAGGTCAAGATCGATTGAATCAACCGCATCATCACTCACAGTTGCTACCGGCTGCATCACGCTTGCACCTGGGTTTTCAAGCTGAGCTGCCTGTTCATGGAAATATGCACTATCAAAGCCCGTCGCGATAACCGTTATAATGAGCTCGTCCTCAAGATCAGGTTTAAGAGTCGCACCAAAAATGATATTAGCATCTGGTGAAACAGCACTAGTGATGATCTCAGCTGCTTCTTGGATCTCACTCATACTCATATCGTAACCACCTGTTACATTAAAGAGTACGCCCTTAGCACCGTCGATTGATACCTCAATAAGCGGTGATTCAATTGCTTGTTGTGCGGCTTGCGCGGCACGATCGTCACCGCTTGCACGGCCAATTCCCATGAGTGCAGAGCCGGCATTACTCATAATTGCCCTTACGTCAGCAAAGTCTAAGTTAATAAGACCGTGCTCTGTGATAAGTTCTGATATACCCTGGACGCCTTGGCGCAGCACATCATCTGCTATTTTGAATGTTTCAAGAAGTGGCGTTCGGCGATCTATAGTTTGAAGAAGTCTATCGTTTGGAATTGTGATTAATGTATCAACCTGTCGACCAAGTTGAGCAATTGCCCATTCAGCATTTTGACGACGTTTTTCACCTTCAAAACTAAATGGCTTTGTCGCAACACCGACAACAAGGATTCCCATATCTCGTGCGACTTCAGCTACGACATGTCCAGCACCAGATCCTGTACCTCCGCCGGCACCAATCGTAACAAATACCATATCTGCGCCTTCAAGGGCTTCACGAATTTGGTCACGAGACTCTTCAGCGGCTTGCTCACCGACACTTGGGTTTGCACCAGCACCAAGACCACCTGTAGTAGAATGCCCAAGATGAATTTTTACATCTGCTTTTGAATTATGGAGCGCCTGGGCGTCTGTATTCATTGCAATGAATTGAACCCCCTGTAGGCCTGCGTCTTTCATACGATTAACAGCAGATCCGCCGGCACCGCCAACGCCTACAACTTTAATGCTTGCAAATGTTTGTATCTCACTTGGTGTTACTTCCGGCATGGAATTAGTCTCTCCCCGATATTCTATTCTTATCTAGTATAGCATTTATCATTTAAAAACAAATTACGCCTTAAACCGAGCAATAAACTTGGTGATAAAGCCACTCGCATTTTTTATTGCAGCTTTACTGTTCGCACCTTTAGCGCGTGGCTCTGCTTCATTGCCACCTTGCGCATCAGCAAGCATTAGGCCGATTGCAGTTGCAAACTGTGGCTCCTCAATATGGTCAGCAACCCCGGCGTAACCCGTTGCTTTACCAATACGTGCTGCAACCCCTAGTTTTTCTTTGGCAAATTCAGCTATACCCTTAAGTTGTGCAGTCCCACCTGTCAGCACAACACCACTAGGAAGTCGTCCAGCGCGACCAGCTTTTTTTAGTTCTTTGTTTATGGCATCAAATATTTCATCTAAACGAGCCTCAACTATTTCATCAACATCAGCAGGGTCGAAACTGAAAGTCTCTTTCTCGTGCTTAACTTGAATCTTGGCATGATCAACTCGACCACTTAACTGTGCATGTGATAATTTCACTTTTTCAGCAATTTCTGGGTCAGTTTTTAAGCCAATGGCGAGGTCATTCGTGATGTTCGTACCCCCGACAGGAATAACTGAGACGTACTGGAGATCTCCTTCTTCGAAAACTACGACACTTGTTGTCGCACCGCCAATATCAAGTAAGGCAACGCCATTTTCAATTTGTTGCTCTGTAAGGACAGCTTTAGCGGCTGCCATACCTGCAGGTATAATTGCATGTGATAGCACCTTTGCCATATCTGTGGTTTTTTGAAGATTTGAAACGTGTGGGCCTAATCCAGACACTACGTTTGCACTAATTTCGAGACGAGTACCGGTCATGTTCAAGGGATCTTTAATATTGTCCTGACCATCAAGTCGGTAGCTATGCGGAACTACTTCAAGAATCTCTCGGTTTGCTGGTACTTTTCCTAACGTTGCAACCTCTTCAATGCGATCGAGATCACTATGATTTATCTCATGATCAGCCGTACCCACTGCGATCATACCGTCAGCTTTTGTACTCATAATATGTGCACCGTTGATGCTGATAGTTGCACCATCTACCTGATAACCGCTCATACGCTCAGCTTCACCGAGTGCATCATCAATTGCCCTAGCTGGTCCGGTTAAATTAGCCACGACGCCTTTACGCATACCACTATTTGGCGCTTGACCGACACCAACAATTGTTGGTGTTCCGCTTGTGGCATCTATGTGACCAACTACGCAGCGTACTGTCGTCGTACCAATATCAATACCGACAGCGTACTTAGATATTTCTTGCATAGTTTTCAGTATAACGCTTACGGTGTGGTTTAGGCAACCTTCAGGTGTTTAGAGTTTGGTTAAAATTTCAGCGCCCGTTTCGGTAATAAGAACTGTGTGCTCAAAATGAGCAGCTAAACTACCGTCTCGTGTGCGAATTGTCCAACCGTCTTGTTGATCAGTAATGATTTTCTCACCACCAAGTGTGGCCATAGGTTCAATTGCGATAGTATCCCCAGGCTGCAAAAGAGTTCCGGTTCCCTTTTTACCGTAATTTGGCACTTCGGGTGGCATATGCATTTCAAATCCAACACCATGGCCAACTAAGTCACGGATAATACCCAGTTTACCCTCACGGAGAACCTTCTCAACTGCAGCAGAGATGTCACCGGTTCTTGTGCCTCTCCCTTTAATAGCATCAATACCGGCGTAAAGGCTTCGTTCTGTTATGTTCACTAAATGCTTCTTAACGCCACTTGGCTTCTCATCTACAATCAGAGTAAAGGCAGCATCTGTTTTCATATTTTTGTAAGTAAGAACTAAATCAAAGCTTACAATGTCACCTTTTTCTAAAATATAATCACTGGGTACACTATGAACAATCTGATCATTAGTAGAAATGCATATAACAGCCGGAAAGTTTACTTCGCTTGTCTTATAGGTTGCTATTGCACCGTGACGAGTGATCTCACCTTCTACCCATTTATTAATACTTTTTTCTGTCATTCCCGCATGAACAATTGATACTAAATCTTGGTATATTGTAGCAATAATTTTACCGCCATCGCGCATTGCTTGAATTTGAGATTCTGATTTTATACGAGGCTGCATGCCACAAGCTCTTCCATAATACGATCGTGTACTTGACCCACTGTTCCTGTACCGTCAATATGTGCAATATTTATGCCTTGTTCTGTTAAAAAACTAAGGATGGGGTACATCTCTTGGCGATAAATTCGAAGTCTCTCGTCAATTGCTTCCGGCGTGTCATCGATACGACCACGCACTTCAAGTCGCTTTAATAGTTCTGAACGTGGCACCTCAAGAACTATAACTAATCCAACGGATCGCTGATGTTCAGGCTGAGATTTAACTAGCCACTTAGCTTGTGAGAGTTCTCGGGGGAAACCATCGAGAATAACTCGCTCAATACTTTTTGCACGAGACAGCGCGTCGCCCATAAGTAAGTTAACTTTTTGGGGGCTCACTAAAGCACCCGTCTGCATCTCTTTGATTAATTCTAAATCATGTGTGTCACGTAATAATTGTCCCGCACTTAACCAACGCCATCCATGGCGTGCAGCTAGCATCTGTCCTTGGACACTTTTTCCCGCTCCAGCTGGGCCAAAAAATACGATCATTACTACTCCTTTTTGTGTTAATTAAGCGTTGACTTTACAATACGGGCTACCGTTGCGCTGTCTGCAGTGTTGCCAACTTTTTGTTTAACAGCACCAATCACCTTACCCATGTTTGAGATATCCGTAACACCCATTTCACTAACTGTCGTGTTAACAATGGCTTGAACTTCTATTTCAGATAGTTGTTTGGGAAGATATACTGACAAAATTTCAGCCTCTTTGCGTTCATCAGCAGCTGATTCCATTCGGTCATTTTGTTCATAGATAGTCGCACTTTCATTTCGTTTTTTCACTTCACGTACCACTATTTGTTCAATCGCTACGTCATCAAGGCCAGTTTCACGCTTTCCTTCTGCGACTTCAATGTTAAGAATTGCAGCTTTTAAACCACGAAGTGTTTCAGTCACAAAACGATCGCCGCCCAAAAGGGCGGCTTTTAAATCGTCTGCAATGCGCTGTTTGAGCGCCATTGACTAGCGAATTCCTAGACGGGCGTTAGCTAGTTTTTCTTGCTTACGTGCACGGCGAATAATCGCTTTTGTACGACGCTCAGGCTTGCTCAGTGGTTTTGCAAAACGCATGACAGCCTTAGCTTCAGCCAAAACCCCACTTTGTAGCACTTTGCGGTTAAAACGACGAATAATATTCTCGTTTGCTTCTCTTTCATCTTTACGTGTGACTTGTACCATAATGTTACGATTATAACAGAGATACATGACTGGTGCAACAGGATTCATAATTTTACTTGGTTGAGTTCCGCCCTCGAGGGAGTTAACCGCTAAAACGCGGAACTCAACCTCGAGGGTCGGATAGTCAGTTCAGACGACGGGGACGGCTTCTTTCAGAAGGATGACGTGTCGATCATGTGTTCGACTGAGCGTCGCAGCGAATTCACCTCCCTGATTGAACCACTCTGTGATCTTGCTGGAGAGATAGTGTTGCAACCTCTCAACATTCGCATCAGACTCCATGAACACCCGGATAGTGACCATCGAGTCTTTCTGAAACTCTTCGGTCCTCCGAATACCCAGTGCTTTTATGTCCTCGCCCCGAAGCAGGTCATGCTGAAGCTCTACCTGGTTAATGGAGCCAATGCCCTGGACGACGATATCGAAATATCGCACCACAGGTTCTACGTGAATGTGCGCCACACAAACCTCCTACTTAGTATCGGTGCAAGAAATGTATCTCGCAGACATCCGATACAGCTATACTGCCACTAAGATAAGCTGTTTGCAAGCTTAATCAGCAATACCCAATTCTAGGTGTAACAATCGCCCCTCCGTACTTCGTCTGCCTTGCCATTCGTTCAACGTTGGCTGAAACCAAATTGTTATAAATTCACCAGGCTGAACGAAAAAATGTTCTGGTGCGTTGAATGATATAAACTGCATAACCATACCATTCACGTCTTTGAGTTCTAGCTTCACATGCTGATTATCAGAGCCCATCTTTCTTACACCTACAACAAGAATGTTTTCGATTTTTAAAATTGGTTCAGGATTAGCATTACCGAACGGTTCAAGATTCTTTAATTGGTCCAGCAGCGAGTCTGTTACTTCTGATAAATTACTAATTGTCACATCAGCCTTCGGGAGTAAGAGCGCTGGTTGATTAAATAATTTTTGTGAAACATAAAATTCATTAACACGACGGCGGAATGCATCAATATTTGTCGTTGGCATGGTCACACCAGCAGCTAATTTATGACCACCGCCTTTTGTAACTATATCGTCTGCTGCCCGTATTGCGTCGGCCGCACTAAAATCACCATAACTACGTGCTGAACCTTTTGTGACATCGCCCATTTCCTGCAAAACGTATGTTGGTTTTTTGTACTTTTCAAGCAACTTTGCGGCAACAATACCTATAATTCCATGGCTCCAATCCGCCGCACTAACGACAAGTACTGGATCTGCAGTATACTTTTCGGCCTGTATCAATGCTGATCTGAAAATTTTATCCTGATCTGCACGACGGTTCATGTTTAATTCGTCTAGCTGCCTTGCCTTTTCAAGTGCAAATATTCCGTTTCGAGCACGCAACATATCCAATGCATATTGCGCTGTTTCCAGACGGCCTGCGGCGTTCATTCTTGGTCCAAGGCCGAACCCGAGATGACGTGCCGTCACCATAGAGGGCTCAATAGCCGCAACTGCCATTAAAGCCTTAAGGCCTGGTCGTCGAGTTTGGGCTAATACCTTTAGCCCCCAGTATACGTGCGTACGATTTTCATCAATTAATGTCACGACGTCACATACAGTTCCGAGTGCAACGAGATCTAGTAGCCATTTTTCCTGACCAATGGGCAGTCCCGCTAGACGACCTTGTAAAGCTTGCACTAGTTTGAATGCCACACCGACACCAGGTAGATCAATGAATGGGTATTTATGGTCAGAACGCTTTGGATTTATGACAGCTACTGCTGGTGGCTGTATGGGAGCAACATTGTGATGATCTGTCACAATGACATCAACACCTAGTTCTCCGGCTCTTATAATTTCTTTCTCACTCAAACTTCCACAATCTACAGTTACGATAAGTTGTGTACCTGTTGCAGCAATCCGTTCCACTGCATCTACCGTTAGACCATACCCTTCAACAAAACGATTAGGGATGAATGCATCTACTTGCGTAAATCCGAATGAATCAAATGCGTCCAGAAGGACAGTTGTTGCTGTAAGCCCATCAATATCATAGTCACCATAAATTGTAATTTTTTCTTGAAGATCATGCGCAACCACTAACCTCTCAACTGCTTTACTCATATCTGGCAGTAAAAAAGGATCGTGACCAGCTTCATATGCTGGTGATAAAAAAGAGTCACGTGCTTTACCCTCTAAGCCACGTGCTCTTAATATTTGATCAAATAGTGTCATTTAAAGATCAGCAGGTGTACGTTTTGGGCGACCAGATTGTTGCTGTGATTTGATCACAATACTTTGTAGCTCCTTAAAAATTGGGAACTGTTTATTAGTTGAATAAATCTTTGTATTGCCCTGTTTTTCACTTGTCAAAAAACCGACCTTCTCTAGACGCTTCAATTCACGTTGAATGTTACCTGGGTCTTCTTTGATGAGCTTTGCAAGACCACGAACATGCGTGTGAAAGTCTGGGTATTTTGCATACACAACCACAATTTTTCGTCGTACCCTTGAGGTAATAAAAACGTCTAACATACTCTCCCTTGATCACTTGACTGTCGTATTCGTTATGATTAATCTTAGCACAATCTTACAACATTCGACAAGCTGTTTTAATGCCAGTTAAGTACAATCTCATTAATTTTTGCAATCGTATCTTCATGTGAAGGTATGTCATTATTGGTATAGTAGTGATCAACTCCCATGAAGTTTTCTTTCACGTCAAGAATGTGCAACTCGTCTGCAACCATATGCAATTTATCAACAGCGGGCACACTTGCAAGCGGCGTGGCTATTATTAATCGCTGTAAACGTAGTGGTTTTAAAAAATCCATCGCAACATCAATTGACGCACCGTTATCAAGCCCGTCAGAAACCAAAATAACGACGTGATCTCTCAACATCTCGTAATCTATCACTCCGCCATCACCAATCAAACGATTAATTTTTTGAAATGCCTCACGCTTTTTTTCTTCTAAATAACCATGAAATTCGCTTGTATATTCGTCTATTTCGCCTGATGAAAATGCATCATTGTAAGTGAACTCCCCTGTTTGCGAAACACCACCAAAACTTGTGCTTTCTCCTGGCACCTCAATATCTTCAATAATAAGTAACGTAAGAAGGCAATGAAGTGAGATCGCTATCTGCTCACCGACCAAGACACCCCCGTCACCAAGGGCTACAACAACACAGTTTTCATAGCGATACTTCTCAACAAGTTGTTCGGAGAGTAATCCTCCAGCCTCGGCACGATTCTCAAAATACATATGATTATAGTGTAACAGGCAAAGCAAAAAGCTTAAAGCGGCGCTATAATAATAACAATGTTCTATTTTGAGGTTGCTCCAAATCAAATTATTCGCTCAAACACGGATGTCTTCACTTATGCATCCATTGCCCAGCTAGCCATTGGTACAATTGTCGTAATCGAGGTCGGTAAAAAGCAATTAGTAGGTATCGTTATGAAGGAAGTGACAAAGCCCACTTACGATACTAAGCAAATATCTTCAACAATCGAGCCTGTCGCACTGCCTAGTGCTCTCGTCCAACTTGCACATTGGCTAAGCACCTACTATAAAACTCCGCTCGCTACTGTGCTACAAACAATACTACCAAGAGGTATTCAAAAGGCCCGAAGACCCCAACATACATCTTTACATAGCTCTTCACGTGACCGAACAAAAATTGTGTTCACTCTAGATCAACAACAAGCGTTAGATATTATTGATAATATGACCCCAGGATCTGCGATCCTGCATGGAGTAACTGGCTCTGGTAAGACACATGTCTATATCGAGCTCGTAAAGCGTTCAATATCGAGAGGTGAATCTGCGATTATTCTTGTCCCGGAAATTGCACTTACCTCGCAACTTGTAGATGAATTTTCACATCATTTTGAAGATATCTTACTGACACATTCAAGACAAACAGAAGCACAGAGACATTTGACATGGAAGAACGCTCTCGAAAGTACGATACCTCGCGTTGTAATTGGTCCACGATCAGCATTATTTCTTCCACTACAAAAAATAGGTGTCATCATTATCGATGAGGCACATGAACCAGCTTTTAAACAGGAACAAGCACCAAGATATTCAGCCCTTCGTGCGGCGAGTATCCTCGCAGGAGCGCATCGTGCAAAGTTGATTCTTGGTAGTGCAACTCCACTTGTAACTGATTATTATACGGCTCCGTTACATGGCAGGCCGATAATCGAGATGCCTACCCCAGCCCGTCAAGATACGTTAAAGCCAATCGTACATCTGATTGATATGACCAAGCATACAAATTTTAAACAGCATAGGTTCTTATCCGACGTGCTACTGATGAAATTAAGCGAAACTTTCGCGAGTGGCAAGCAAGCACTTGTATTCCATAATCGTCGCGGTAGCGCATCAACTACACTTTGTGAAAATTGCGGATGGTCAGCGATGTGTCAACGATGCTTTGTTCCACTGACGCTTCATGCTGACAAGCATCATCTTCGTTGTCATATTTGTGGACTTATCGAGAAAGTACCGACGAGCTGTCCAGTATGTCAGCACACTGACATTGTGCATAAAGGTATCGGAACAAAACTGATTGAATCTGAACTACGTAAAATATATCCTGATAAAATCATTCTCCGTTTTGATGGTGATAGTGAATCGGGTGAATCAATTGATCAAAAATATGAACAACTCTACAATGGAAAAATAGATCTTATAATTGGTACACAGGTAGTAGCTAAGGGCCTCGATCTGCCCCACCTACGAACAGTCGGTGTTATTCAAGCCGATGCAGGCTTGTCGATGCCAGACTACACTTCAAGTGAAAGGACATTTCAATTACTAGCACAAGTTGTCGGACGAGTTGGGCGTTCACATCACAAAACCGATGTTGTCGTGCAAAGCTACCAACCCACCCATCCGGCTGTCGTTGACGGCTTAACTCAAAACTACACGGATTTTTACACAAAGACGCTTGTTGAACGCAAGAAAGGTAACTTCCCTCCTTTTTGCTATCTTCTTCGATTGACATGTATCTATAAAACAGAAAAGGCGGCTGTTAATCAAGCTCAAGTACTCGCGGCTCAGCTGCGTCAAAAACTACCTAATGGTGTTGAAGTTCTTGGACCTGTACCATCATTCTACGAACGCCAGCATAATACATATCGTTGGCAATTAACGCTAAAATCGGCAAAACGCCAGCTTCTTATCGAAGCACTTGATCATGTACCATCTACTCATTGGCAGACTGAGCTTGACCCCATTAGTTTGCTGTAGTTATCTGTTATACTTGTACTAATGAAAAAAGAAGACATCATAACACTGCCTAGTCCGCATCTTCGGCAAAAATCACTAAAAATTCATGTTATCGATGATGTAACTTTAAAACTTGTCGACGACATGACGTCCGCTGCGCTAGATTGGGAAGCTTCGCGACCACATGAAATCAGTGCAGCTCTTGCTGCTGTTCAAATTGACAGACTTGATCGAGTTGTTATTGTACGCAGTGATTTTGATGACAAAAGCCTGCCAGAATTTACAGCACTCATTAATCCTGTCGTCGTAAAATATGAAGGAAGTGTAGTTGATGACTATGAAGGTTGCCTTAGTGTAAGCCATGTATATGGTAAAGTCCCCCGCTATACAAAAATTCGTGTGAAAGCGGTTGATCTTGAAGGCAATGAAGTTCGTTTTAAAGCCGAAGGCTTTCTAGCGCGAGTTATTCAACATGAAATTGATCACATCAATGGCATTGTTTTCATAGATCATATACGCGATAAGACTGAAGCATTCTACACACTCGATGAGGAAGGCGAGCTACAACCACTCGATTATGATGAACACATCAAAAACTCTCCTATTCTTTGGTAATGAGCGCCTGGTTAGTGGCCTGAAGACAACAAACGTACCTATACTAAAAGGCCTCATTGATCATGGGTACGATATCAAGGCGGTGATTTCTCATCATAGCGATGGAAACTCTCGTAACAACCGAAAATTGGAGGTTGCGGAAGTCGCTGCCGCTCATAACATTCCTGTCCTGCTTCCAGACCGTCCAACTGATATAGCTGATCAAATCGCAAGCTACGGTGCCCATGCTGCCATTCTTGTGGCATATGGGCGTATTATTCCACAAAGTATCATTGATCTTTTTCCACTTGGTATCATTAATATTCACCCCTCTCTTCTTCCCCAGTATCGTGGCCCAACACCAATTGAATCAGCTATTATAAACGGTGATTCAAAAACGGGTGTTTCTATTATGCAGCTCTCGGCTGGAATGGACTCAGGTCCGGTATATGGACAAACCGAAGTACTACTTACTGGTCATGAAACAAAATTTGAACTCTACAATACAATTGCTTTCAAAAGTGCCACTCTGTTATTTTCACTCCTTCCTCATATTCTCGATGAGTCATTGGTACCAACCCCCCAAAAAAATACGAATGCGTCATACAGCCAATTACTTCAAAAATCCGATGGCCAGCTAGACCCGAGCTTACTGACTGCAGTGCAGGCCGACCGTCACGTGAGAGCATATCTCGGATTTCCGAAATCGAAGATAAACCTTCTTGGACAAGACTGTATTATTACAAAAAGCCATGTCGAACACAGTAAAAAAACACCGCTCGACATTGTATGTCAGGACGGTGCTTTTCTATCAATTGATGAACTTGTCGCTCCTAGCGGTCGCACAATGAGTGCAATAGCATTCTTGAACGGTTATGCTGCTTGATTAGAGTCAAGTAATTTATCTGTATTACCGATAATCTCTTTCTTGAGTTCATCGAGAACAGCAGCAACAACAACTCGGTAATCAGGTCGATTAAGTTCAAGCCATTTTGTCGAGGCAAATTCTGCAATTAAACCTGGGTCATTAGCTGGTAATTTTGTAACTTCCTGCATTCGGATAAAGATTTCGTCCGTTTGATATGCCGGAACATGTGTTGATAACCATGCACCAACTGTGGCATCGTCTTTATCGATAATCTTCTCAAACTCTTCAAGTTGCTCATCGCTGAGTCCGTCAGATAGCTTTACACCAACACGTTCTTCTAAAGTTGCATAAATGTGCTGTAAGAACGCTTCCTTTTGGTCATCTGGTAGATCAGCCATGCCGATATCTTGGAGAAATGCATCATCTAGTTGAAACATATGGGATTCCTTTTTATTTTACTTCTATTTGTATTATATACTATGAGACTGCGATTGCCAGGAAGCTATTACTTAGCTTCTGCGATAACTTTAAGTACAGCGTCGCTGAACTGGCCGTTAGCTGGCATATTGATACCCCAACCACCAACTGATGCATCACGGTAAGCAGCACCCATTTTTTCAAGTTTTGGACCAACCTTTTCAAGTAAAGCTGCGCGGTCACCTGCTGGAACATTGAGTTCTTTCATAGTCTGGAACCAACCCTCACCAGGAGTGACAGTGTGTGCAGCAGGGCTAAACACTTCGTGTGTAACAGCTACTTTAGTAGGAGTTTTAATAACTTCAGTAACTTTTGGACCTGTTGTACCTGGGGTGGTAGGAACAACTTCACCGCTACCTGCACCACTAGGGTGTGTAGGATTTATAACCTCAGAGTGACCATTGCCCGCACCTGCACCACCAGTGTAAGTGTTCGTATTATCTTTGACACCGCTTCCGACGCCACCAGTATGACGACCCATGAAGTACCATGCGGCAAATCCTGCAGTAGCTAGTGCAACTGCTCCAATTGCAATATTACGGTTAGTCTTTGAGTGCTCACCATTCGTACGAGATCGTATAAAGTTTCCTGTAGATTCTTTAACCCGGTAAAATAGTACTGCTAGTCTCTTTCGGATAGTTCGCTTTACTTCAGGAGTAGATTCAGTTTCTTCTTCTTCAGGTGTAGTTGAAGTTGTCTCTTCGTCAGAATCATCTGTTTCGTTATCAAGAGGGTCTTCTTCGTCATCAGTTTCGTTATCTAATTCGTCGTCGTCAATTTCTGTATCGAGCGAATCTTCTTCGTCGTCTGTTTCAGAATCAAGAGAATCTTCTTCGTCATCAGTTTCTGAATCTAGTGGATCTGATTCAGGTGTAGTTGAAGTTGTCTCTTCGTCAGAATCATCTGTTTCGTTATCAAGAGGGTCTTCTTCAGGTGTAATTTTTACAGTCGACTCATATTCAATAGATTTACCTTCTGTAGCATCATAAATGTCATCGATAATTGCATCTTTTTCTTCTGTAGATAGGTCTTTAGCTTCGTCGCTATCAAGGAATTTTGCAACAATTGATTCAATGTGATCTTGTTTTGCTTCAATATTATCAGCAAGCACATCAAAGTTGTCACCTTCTTCAGGCTGGTAAGCTTTTTGTGCTGCAACATCACGTGCAAGTTGACGTGCGTATCGAAGGAATTTATTTCCTACAATAATTTGTTCAACTTTTAAAGCAAATGCTTCTTTAGCTTCTCGAGCAGCTTCAAGATTAGCATCAAATGCCTCATTATCAGCATGTGCTTCGTCTAGGAGTGGGTCAAAGTCGTTAGTACGTGTGCCTTCAGCAGCATCATGAGGAGTAAAGTTTTCGTCACGTGCAGCCATCTTCGCAAGATGTGCATCGTATTCAGTAACGTCATTAAGTCGTTGACGAGCTTCACTACTAAAATCTTCAGTGCCTGCATCAGCGTTCATTGCTGCCCAATATTGTTTTTCATCAAAAATAACTTGTTCTTCATCAAAACTATTAAGTAGTTCTTGGGCTTTATTCGTAGATTTAGGTGATTGTTCGCTCATTGTGGTGGTTCTCCTTTGAGATATGTTCGAATTATTTTTGCTGTTTTTATTTGGGCTATAACCTCATACTATCATATTTGTTGATAAAAAGCAAGCATTATGAACTATAAACCTACTTAATACAAATAACCACCCCTTACGAGTGTGGTTATTTGTATTAATAGCGAATAAAGTTGAGTTTATTTTAGAGTTCGCTTAACAAGTTCACGACTGAAGAACTCAAGGACGTCACCTTCTTCGATGATCATCTTATGAGCAAGTTTGATGGATAGACCACACATCTCACCTTCAAATACCTCTTTGGCCTCTTGTTGCTGACGCTGAACCTTTGTAACCTCAGCTTCAGCTATCTTCTCCTTGCCGCGTTTAATACGAACGAGTACATTTGGTACGGCTTTACCACTAGTGACCTCTCCACCTGCGATAATTTCGTCTTTAAGAGTTCGGAACACACCTTTAATTGTTAGTGTTCCAATCTCAGTCTCAACGACTTCTGGTGCAAGCATAGCCTCCATTGAGCTACGAGCATCATCGAGTAACTCATAAATAACTTTAAAAATACGTACTTGTACTTTGTCACGCATCGCAAGCCGCTTAACTGCAGGAGGCAGTTCAACATTAAAGCCATAGATAATCGTGTTTTCGTTAGCTGCAAGACGAATATCATTTTCAGAGATACTACCAACACCACTACCAATAACTCGGAGTGTGATCTCGCCACCCGTATCAACCAAACGCAAGCTATCCATGACTGAAGTTAGTGAACCCTGTACATCAGCTTTTACAATCACATTAAGATCTTGTGACTCATGCTTTTGAGTCATCATCTTTAGAAGGTCAGCACCGGTAACATTTGTGCTCGCAGCATTTTTATCATGTTCAATCTTAGCTAGTGCCGTTTGGTTTCGAGCGATTTTTTCATTAGCAACAACCGAAAAAACATTCCCGAACTGCGGTAGTTCTTTAAAGCCAGTTACCGTAACTGGGGTGGCGGGACCTGCAGATTTAATAGGCTTACCCGCAAAATCAAGTAGTGTACGAATTTTAGCGTAAGTAGTGCCAGCGACGAGAAACTGTCCTGGCTTTAGAACACCTTGTTCAACGAGCAGCCCGACAACTGAACCACGTCCTGTTTCCATATGTGATTCAATAACTAGGCCTTCTCCAGGCACGTCAATATCCGCCTTAAGCTCTTCTATATCAGCAACTAAAAGAACCGTGTCGAGAAGTTCTTCAATATTCGCACCAGTCTTTGCGCTTACTTCTACCATTGGGACGTCCCCGCCCCAAGTTTTATCATCTGAAATAATCTGATGTTCAGCAAGCTGGCCTTTTACAAGACCCGGGTTAGCAGACTCTTTATCCATTTTATTTATTGCTACTACAATTTTGGCATTTGCTGTTTTAGCGAAACGAATTGCTTCAATCGTCTGAGGTTTTACACCATCATCAGCCGCAACAACAATAATAACAACGTCAGTAAGAGCTGCGCCGTGTTGGCGAAGTGCTGCGAAAGCTTCATGTCCAGGCGTATCGAGTAAGGTAATCGAGCGACCCTTACGTACTGTCTGGTAAGCACTAATGTGCTGCGTGATACCACCTGCTTCACCATCAACAACTTTTTGCTGCAAAATAGCGTCAAGTAAACTTGTCTTACCATGATCAACGTGCCCCATTACGGCAACAATCGGCGGCCGATCAACCGCTTTATCACTAAGAGTATGAATCTTACGTTCACTCGCTGTACTTGCGACTTTTTTCTCAAGCTCTACATCGAGTCCAAGTTCTTCGACGATAATTGTTGCAGTTTCAAAATCAATGCGTTGATTAATAGTTGCAACAATACCATTCTTAAATAACTCACCAATCAGTGAGGTTACCGGTAAATTAAGCGTTTCGGCCAATTCACCCACTGTAATCGAGTCAGCAACAACAACTACTTTTTCAGCCATACACGCTCCTTTCTATCCGGTTTCCGGGGAAGTGTTATTTTTTCTTATCAGCAAGACTGAGTGAGATCTTGCGGCTATCTTTTTCTACATCAAGAACTACAAATTTTTTGCGTTCATTCAGAGTAAAGACTTTTTCAGGATCTGCATCACTGCCTTCGCCAAGCTCACTTATATGAACGAGTGCTTCGACGGCTGGGCTAATCTGAACAAATGCGCCAAATGGGGTAATCCTTGTGACCGTTCCTTCGACACTACTGCCTGGTTTGAACTGATCAACTTCTGTCATCCACGGGTCATCTGACAATTGTTTAATACTAAGGCTTAAGCGATCTTTATCGATTGAAATAATTTTTGCATCGATTGTCTGACCAACTTTAACGTAATCACCAGGGTTGTTAACACGCTCCCAGCTAATTTCCGAGATGTGCACAAGTCCTTCGATACCTTCAACGTTAACAAATACACCGAAGTCGACAACACCAGTTACAACACCATTTACTTTATCTCCAATGGCTAGTTTTTCGAATCTAGCTGCAAGACCATCTTTGATCGCTTCTTTTTCAGAAAAGATCAGTTTGTTAGCTTTACGGTCACAATCAAGAATGCGTACCTTAAAACTTACGCCAACAAGTGCATTAAGACGCTGTAGGATTTCATCTTTATCACTTGAACCAACGCGTGGGTAATGTTCAGCTGATAGTTGAGAAACAGGAAGGAAGCCACGAACACCTTCGAATTCCACGAGTAGACCACCGCGATTTGCATCGTATGGAGTGATGTCAATAACTTCACCTGTCTCTTGGCGAGCAATCACTTCTTCCCAGCCACGATCTTTTGCAGCTTTACGAAGTGACAAAAGTGAGTATCCGTTATCCATTTCGGAATCAACGACACTTGCAGTGACCTCGTCACCTTCTTTAAGTGCACGAGAAAATCCAACTTCACGGCGTGGAACAAATCCAACTCCTTGAGCGCCAAGATCAATCAGTACTTCGTGTTTACGAAGTGAAAGAACTTTTCCTGTAATTACTTCTCCTGCTGTTAGTTGCTTAGCGCCAGTTTCATCGGCGAGCAAGTCATCCATTGTTATTGCGGCTTTAGTTGCCATAAGTCTTGTTAAGACTCCTTCCTTAATTGATATTCCTGACGCGCATTAAACATAGCGCACCTAGACTATCCTCCATTGTACCCCAGATAGAGAGAGAAGTCAAAGTGATGAAAGACTGCGTTTTGAATGACTATATGCAACAACTAAGCCTACTAAAATGGACAACATTAATGCACTGACGGTTGTTTCAGTTGGACCAGTCTGTGGAAGCACTACAGCGCCTTGGCTGCTTTCGCTTGTGCGATTGCTCGTTGTATCTGGACTGGTGGGAGTTTTACTAGGAGATGAATCTGTGCCCTTATTATCCGTTGCAGCTGGACTCGTCGTACCGTCCGAAGTCTGCGCACTATCGCCAATAGATTGTGTCTTGGTACCCTCTCTTCGAACAATATAAATACCTCCCAAAATAACGAATAACAATGCAGCCGCTATGATCATAAAACTTAGTACCGAACCACCCTGATTTGTTCGTACTTGTTGACTCACGTCTATTACCTCTCTCTTAACTTTATCTTTACTATACTGTTTTTTCATCTCTGACGCAACCGAGGAGAGAGTGTGCTACACTAAAAGCATGTTAGTGACGGTCGACACGGGTGGGACAAAAACGTTGGTGGCGAGTTTTTCGTCGGATGGACTGATACAAAAAAAAGTTAAGTTCCAGACGCCTCCAGATCAGACGGATTATGTCACTCTTCTTACGGCAACATTGAGTGAGCAATTTGGAAACGAAACAATTGATGCTATTTCGATTGCGCTGCCAGGAACCGTTGTGAATAATGTTGTCACTTGGTGCAATAATCTTACGTGGGAAAATTTTGATATCACTGCAAGCCTCGCACCATATTTCAAAGGTATTCCAATCTTTGTGGATAATGACGCGAACCTAGCTGGGCTCGCCGAAACTCGAATCTTAGACCCAATTCCTACGTCCTCACTTTATGTGACGGTTAGTACAGGAATAGGCACAGGTGTTACGACGAATGGCCAAATTGACCCAGGTCTCCGTCATAGTGAAGGTGGCCGTATACTTATTGAGTTCGAGGGTAAAGTCCGAGAATGGGAGAGTTTTGCGTCAGGAAAAGCAATTTACGGAATATTTGGCAAATTCGCAAGAGATATAACGGATGAGAATGACTGGCTTCAAATTAGTGACCGTATAAGTCGAGGCTTTCTTGCTGTCATACCTATGGTTCAACCTGACGTCGTTATCATCGGTGGTAGCATTGGAACTTATTTTGAAAGATTTGGAACTAGCCTTGAAGCAATACTACGCGATAGGCTACCTTCTCATATCCCATGCCCACAATTCCTACAGGCTGCTCACCCAGAAGAAGCAGTTATTTACGGCTGCTACTACTATGCCATCGATTGCCTCGCTGTTAAATAGCATCATATCCGATTTTCCGGCATTAAACTTTGCCCCTGGAGATAATTTTTACTGGTCACCAGATAACAACACCGTATATTACGCTCAAGATTCAAAAGATACTGCCTCATTGCTTCACGAACTTGCTCATGGGATTCTCGACCACACCGGTTACTCGCGAGATATTCAATTAATAGAGATGGAGCGTGATGCATGGGACTATGCCGTGACACTACTTGGACCGCGATATGGTGCGATAATCGAAGATAGCACAGTTCAAGGAGGATTAGATAGCTATCGTGACTGGCTACACGCTCGGAGTAGCTGCCCGGCATGCAATGCAACTGGGTTTCAAACAAAAAAATACCAGTATAACTGCCCTGTGTGTAGCCATAGATGGAAAGTTAACGACGCACGTCTTTGCGGCCTGAAGAGATACAGTATTAAGAATTAAAATAACACTCCAAACGGAGTGTTATTTTAAGCAAAAAAATGTTATTTTTCTACAACAAGAGTTTTCTTACGGCGGCTAATACGACCACCCTTTGCGCCAGCAATACGTGCAAGTTCTGGATTAGCAGCGAAGCCACCAGTCTTACCGTTCTGACCACCCTTTGCGCCAATTTTAGCGTAAAAGTCTGATCCGTACTTTGCTTTGTTTGCAGCTGCAGCCTTTTGGCCGCCTAGTTTTGTTCCTGCCATGGTACTTTTCTCCTTATTAAAAAAAGCCCACAAGTGTCTTATCAACACCTATGAACCCTCCGATTACCTCACATATGACATGTGTATGAATTCATATTACCACAGCTTATGCTTTTTGTCAATGTTTACATAAGCATATTTTATGATGATGCTAGCGTTGCAAATAGTCACTGGGTGCTATATTATAAATATGCACCTGTTTGAATTCCAAATTTAGATTCAAATGCAAAACGACCATATCTGCGAGATTGGTCGTTTTTATATTGTAGAGTTTATTTAAGACTTATTCTGTGCGTACTGAGCTTCAAGTGTTTTTTGGACTTCAGCGGATACTTTATCACTAACCTGCCTGCTATCTTTAAATGATCCGTATGCCCTACTCAGCTCATCCCTAGCCTTCTCAAATCTTGCCCTATCCTTAGCCGTGTGTGCGGCAATAACTTCCTGCCAGCACGCATCAAGATGATCTGATTTAGTCCTTAAATCTATCAAAACTGGCTCAAATTCTGTTGTCACCTTAAGAACTTTCATCTTTTCGCTAAAAGTATGCCATTTCGCTGCCGTATCTTGCATTGTCGTTTCATCAAGTTCAGCTAACGAACCGGTACTAGCAGTCTGGATAAGCGTAGCTACGGCCTGCTCATCTTTTATATAACCTGTCATTTCAGTGATATTTGTTTTTAAGACACCTAACTTTACAAGTAATGACTTACAGTCGTCTTCATATCTTTTTATAGCACTTACAGTGTGTTGCCACTTAATTAGACCAGGTACGTCCTCACATATGTTCTGCTGACCTGTGATATCTTTACCGAGTTCATCAAAAGCGGCTATTTTTTTTATTTTTTGATCCGCCGTTCCAACTGGAAGCTTCAGCGTATCACTAAATTTAGTAGCAGTGTTTTGTCGAAGGCTTACATATCGATCCTCAAACTGCGCCCAGGCAGAAAAACTCCACCATATGTACGAACCAGCGATTAGACACACAAACAAGGCTCCTCCAAGAGCTATAGAAATTTTTTTATGATGACTAAGAAATAATCCTATTCGTGAAGACGGTTTAGTATGATGAAATTTTTTCTTAAGTGGTACTAGTTTCATCTGTTAATCCCCAGCTGTGTCGACCACATTTCACTTGCGAGTGGCCATGCGTTAAATGTACAACCCTGTAGGTCTATCGATTGTTGCTGCATAACAGGGGCTGCTTGACCTGCACCACCACACTGCTCATGGTCATGACCCAACCAGTGGCCTGTTTCATGATTAATAACCATGTGTCGATAGTCCCGAAGGGATCCACCTGCATTATTCCAAGATGGCGTTGCGCCCATCCAACGGTCCTGATTAATAACAACGTACCGGCCAGCACGACAACTATAATCAGCAGTACAACCTGTAGAGAATGTTGGTAATTGGCTTGCTTCGCTAAGTACAAGTGTGAAGCTACCGCCGGATTCCACCTCTTGGAACCCCACCCCAAGTCGTGCCCACCCTCGACCATCATTTAATGTAGCATTTGCCTGCTGTCTAAATTCAGCCAGTGATGCCGTAACATTACCTTTAGTAGTGACGCTATAGGTTACGGTACGACTAATGGGTTTGGCAGCAGCTTGCTGCTCCGCCACCTTAACTGCAGCCAACCATGCTGGATCTTTCACTGTTGGAACTTTCATGCTTTCTAAGGCGGCTGGTAGACTACGTAATCCCTCTACGGTTGACGATAGGTTACTCACAGTAGTCATGTTTGCGGAAGTCTGGCTCATAACGGGCATACCCGTTGAAGAGGTCAAAATAATCAGACCCGTCATACCATAACCCACCGAACACATCATGCACATAGTATTTATTGTATCCTACTCTCTTACCTTATGGCTACACATTGACCATTGCCCACATTGCTTTTTGGTTACGGTCAAATTGCGGATTTGTATGACTCCCTAATTCAATAAGAATACTCGGTATATTCAATTTTTCGGCGTACCAATCGTCAGCAGTACCGCTGATGCCATATTGGAAAACAGTACTTGATTGACCGGTAATATTGCGATAGCCACTCATTGCAGCGTACGACTGTACGAGGCTATTGGAGTTGCCGGCCTGGTTAGCAGCGATTAGATTTCCCTGACTATGGTAAGACATAATGAGAACAGGCTGTACGCGCCGCACGAATGAAGCAAGCACCTGAGTCTCTCTTTCGGACATCGGAGTACTACCGCCGCCGCCGGGAAAAGGATTATTATTTGTATCTGTTACATCTTTTTGCCAATCACTTGTATCAAAATTTCTATTGAGATCGACATTACGAGCATTCGTTCGAATTCCTGCAGATACGCCATCCGGATTTAGAGATGGAATAACAATAATTGTTTTGTCACTCGGAATAGATCTAGCTTTGGATTCAAGATCTTGAATCCAGCGTTCCATGAGTAACTTAGAACTAAACTCATTACCGTGAATAGCGCCAGTATAAACAACTGTCCTGCTTCCACTCCCAAAATAATATGCGTTGATTGGACGGCCATTAGTTGAATAGCCAATTGTTGAGACTGTATGGCAAATTGTTCTACTAGCAAAACTCCAAGCCGAACTACCATTAATTTCAAAATTACTCTGAATATCATTAGTGAGTTTAATTGTAAAATCACCACACTTGGGTACGCCCGCAAGACTAAGCACTATCTGGTTATCTTTTTTAGATATGAACGATACACCACTCGAAAGCTGTAAAAACGCAGTAACGTCCTGAGAGGCAAGCAATTGCTGGTCAAATGTAATGACAACTGTTGATCCGATTGTGACACTTGTAGCACCGATGTTTGTACTGACAACTTTTGGCCCACCCGAGGTTTGAAATGGTAAGACATATGGTGCATCAAGACCGCTACCGTCCTCTGCCTCCAGTTTATCAATTGATACCTTATACTCTGCTAGGCGCAAAAGATCCGTTGTTGTCTTTAGATTGAGCTTGGCGCCACTAAATGTTGTAGATGTCTCCACCCTCACCCAGTTATCTTTTTCTTTGCGATATAACACAGCAGCTACTTGCTTAACATTCTTATCAAATGTAAGATCGATCTCCCTCGGCTTTGAATATACTATTTCTGACGGCTTCACAGATGTAGCTACTACCTTGGTGGCTGAAAGAATAGCAATACTCTTTGATGCTACAGTGTTAGTAGTTTTACCTTTAAATTGACGCAGTAGATCAATATTATAGGTTTTTCCCTGCGTCAGACCTAGGTCTCCAATTGCGCATGATAATTTTGCATCTATGGACTTACACTGCGCATGCTTGTTATTGCTCGATAAAACATACGAAAAAACCTTGTCGCGACCATCAAGCCTAATTTCAAGTGGCTTCGAGCCTGGTATCGGATCTTTGATCTCATGAATATATGTGTTCACAGGATGTGGAACTGTGATAGCGTATGTTGTACGGGCAAAAAAACCACTAAAAGGTGCTGTAGATACTTTTGAAATGCCTTCTTTTGGTGGGGTTTGTGCAGAAAAACAAATGGAGAATGCCGCTAGTGAAAAATTAGCAATACGTAATTCATTACCAGTATGAACTTTATACGCAGACTCATTACTTGTTTTTACTATATCTGGAAATATTGTCAGTTGGTTTATGCAGGTTGATCCGGCATACGAGAAAGTAATCGGTTTATCCAAAAAGAATAGTAAACTATACATTATTGTCAGTATTAGCGTAACACCGACTGGAATAGTAAGTCGTTTAGGGAGACTATCTATCTTTTTGTATAACTTCTTGAGTGTTTGTATTATAAACATCTCTCTCTATTTTAACATGAGCAGAATTTCATGCCGAAAAACATCTTTTTTACCAAAGAAAAAGACCTTCCTATTCGGAAGATCTTTTTATAATTCGGCACCGTGCTAGTTTCCCACTTGTGGCAGTATAATCGCCGCTGCTGAGCTTAACTTCTGTGTTCGGAATGAGAACAGGTGTTTCCCCAGCGCCATGGGCACCGAAGTAAGGCTTTGACGCGTTGCCATAATTTCAAAGAAATCAGCGGACGGTGGGTCAAAAAGCCTTGCTTCGATGTCCAACTAATTGGACACGGTAGTTTGAATGTAAGTTTTTAAAAACTGACGTTCTTGGTGATTAACACCAATTACTAGTTAAGTCTACCTTATCACCTATATTAATGCAAGCATTAACAGGGGTGAAAAGGACATAAAAAGGCGATGGGACTGTTAGTATGCTTCAGCTACACGTATTACTACGCTTCCACCTTGCACCTATTAAACTGATAGTCTTTCAGTGTCCTCATAGGGAAATCTTATCTTGAAGTTAGTTTCGCGCTTAATATGCTTTCAGCGCTTATCTATTCCGAACGTAGCTACTCGACAATGCAGCAGGTGGCCACAATCGATACACCAGAGGTTCGTCCGCCCCGGTCCTCTCGTACTAGGGGTAGATCTTCTCAAATTTCCTTGCGTCCGTACCGGATATAAACCGAACTGTCTCACGACGTTCTGAACCCAGCTCGCGTACCACTTTAATCGGCGAACAGCCGAACCCTTGGAAGGTGCTCCCCCTCCAGGATGTG